>CALDFB010000026.1 GCA_937942365.1 uncultured Marinicella sp.
ATTACTTAAATATTTTCAAATGATACAGGCAGAAGATGGTGTTCAAGAACCCTATTTTTTTAAAAAAGAAGAGCTGAATATTAATAACCGGCAGTTAATTTGTGACTTATCTATTTACTTTTTAAACTTAATAGATGATTACATCATAGTCAGTATCAATAGAAAAGAGTCTAAAACAGAAGTAGATGAATTGAGTTTAAAGCTTCGATATATAACTCAATTTCAAGAACTTTCTTCAAGTTTTAAAAAAATTTCTCAGTCTATAACAAATATAGGCATAGAGGACTCTCAGCATCTGGTCGCGCAAATGAGTACAGTAGAACAAAAAATAAGTGATCTGTTCCATGTGTCTAATGAATCAGATGATAAATTGAAGGTAAGGAAAGAACTAGTTGATTTAATGTGTTTGTCAATTGATACTTGGGAAATCAGTACCCTCAGTGATAAAGCGAGTTTGGCTGAAAAAAGTAAAATTTGGCGAGTGTCGATAGATAACGGTAGTATAAGAACACGCTCAATGGATCGTTACCTGAATATCACTTCATTACCAAAAAAGCCACGCTGGCGTTATGTGGTAAGAACAGCACATTATATTTTAGCCAACTGTCAGCTGAATGAAGAACAAAGAAATATGCTAACTTCACAGCTTGATAAGTTTACAAAATTAATGCGATGGATGTCTTGATGTTTTTATGAGTCTGGGGTCGAATTTTCACTGACTTGAGTCAGCTGGCCTCTACATACCGCACAAACAACTTTGATTCCATGAGTTAATTGATAAGTTTCATGGTGATCAGTTAGTGTTGTTTCATCAGAGTCGTTGTTACCTTGCTCTGTTATGTCGATATCAAAAAATGTATCAGGCCCTAAAATGATTGGTACTGCTAGACTGGGATTTTCTGAATAAAGTATGCTTTGTTCTTTACAAAAACCAGTTACTACTGTTCTTAAATAATTCCAATCATCATCAGGATAGTGACTTGGTGGTTGACCTGAATGATTTGGTTCTTGAGAAGCATTTGATTCTCTAGCAGCATATTCACCCATGATTAATAGTTCATGATGATTAAATTCATGAATGATGTCATTAAGGTACTTAACTTCGCCATCACACCAATTTTGATTGTCAGTGATGGTTTGGTGTGCGAAAGAGTTTTTATAGATAAAAAGTAAAAAAACCGTAAAGACAGTCAAGGGAGAATTTATATTCATTTTGTTTCCGAAAAAGTATTGGTTCAATTTAAGTTGAATCAACTGTTTTAATCAATGTAAATATGAGGAAAAGTTCGGCAATTTCAAGTAAGCAGCTGATTTAAAAGGGTATTTTTGAACTGAACACCCATTGTTTGATTAAATTATTTTAGTTTAACTACAATGATCAACAGGGACTACGTTTCCAACTACAACACCCCAAACGACTTGATTGTTTCTATCCTGACATAAGCTCATTGTTGATTGTGATATATGTCTTGACCTAATAAGTGTAATGAATCCACCGTTATCATTTGAAATAATTAAAGAGATGTGATTTTGGCGCTGAACATGTAGCCATCTGAAAATGGCACTATTTTTTTAATGGGAGGATAGGGCACATCAGCTTTTGATAGGTCAGTTAAGATGGTTAATGCAGCTGTGATTAATAACCATATTATTTTCATTTTTTCCCATGTAAATTTGAATTTTGTGACATTGATTTTTTTACAATAAATCAGCGCCGAGAATAATAGTAGTGATTCATATTTGGTAGCTGGCATTATCTTGACTAATCTTGGTTATTTGTTGGCTAAATCAGGGGGTAAGTTAAGTATCTGTTTCTGCTGTATATTTTATAGTTGAAGGTATTAAGGGGAAAGCATCCGATGATATACTGAATCTTGTTAAAATAGGTAGGTTTTTATGTTGGGGTTGTAAATTCAGAATGAATGCCATTCTATGGCGGCAAAATTCTCTTTCTGGAACTGCAGTTAGCTACTAACTTGAAATTTATGGTTCTACATTCAACTGAAATATATTCGATGAAAAACAGCAAGATACTCGCCTTTATTACAAAAATTAAACGATGGTTTATCAAGATTATATTAGTTTGGTTATTGATCACCATAACCGTGGTATTGCTTTTGCGTTGGTTTAATCCACCCACTTCTGCATTTATGTTGCAACGCTTATACAGTGGTGAATATGACACCATTGAACTGAAACATCAGTGGCGAGAGTTAAAGAAAATTTCTCCTTCCTTGGCGATGTCAGTCATTGCGTCTGAAGATCAAAAATTTGCTGATCATTTTGGTTTTGATGTGGCAGCCATCCAACAAGTGATTGAAGCAGGTCAGGCAGGTAAGAAAATGCGCGGAGCCAGTACCATCAGCCAACAATTGGCTAAAAATTTATTTCTGTGGCCGGGTCGAAGTTGGGTGAGAAAAGGACTTGAGGTTTATTTTACTGCAACCATTGAACTCATGATTCCAAAACGACGTATATTGGAGTTGTATTTGAATGTGGTTGAATTTGGTGATGGTATTTATGGTGCTGAAGCAGCGTCTCAATCTATTTTCGGTGTGCCAGCTTTGTCATTAAACGCCAATCAGGCCGCACTACTGGCAGCCAGATTGCCTGCACCGAAAACCTATTTGATCAGTCCGCCATCAGATTATATGAGACAACGGTCACAATGGATCATTAAACAAATTTCGCAATTGGGTGGTCCAGCCTACTTAGATCGTTTGTAATTACACTTATCAGGAGTGAAGTGCAAAATTAACCTTGATGGCATCATTATTTTCAAGTTGAAAAGCCATCAGAATACCAACCACCACAACAAAAAACTCCAGTGCATGATTGAGCCAATCAATTCTATTCTCTTTTTTCGACATGACAGGTCTCAAGAAAGTGTTGCTATTATTATACATATTGAAGCTGATTTTGGTCAGATGTACTGGGTTTTAGTCGTGCAAAAAAATGTATGGTTAAAGTATCTATTTCACTTGTCTGATAATTGTCTTTTAAATGTCCTGAATAAAAGTGACCTGATATATATGCTGTATATCATTTCAATTTCATCAACAAAGGTAAAAATCATGCAAAACTTAATCATTATCTTCACATTGTTGAGACTGGCTATTAACTTATGTGATGCACAACAATTACCTCGAAACAATGACTTTCAAGAATTAGGCATCAGCTTTGATGTCCCACCAGGGTGGACTGCCCAAATAGAAGGTGAAATAATTCTCATGGGGCATGAATCAATTCCAGGTTTGATGCTTATGTCAGAGAATCAAGCAAGCAACGTGGCTGAACTTAAGCAAATGGCTCAAGCTGGCATCATAGAGGAAGGCGTGCATTTGACACCAGTTGGTGAGTTCAAAAATATCGGGAGTAATCGCTTAGAAGGGCATTATCAAGGAACTTTCAATGGACAGTCAGTCAAGGCTTTTGCTTTGGCTATGATTGATCAAAAAGGCAAGGGCGTTAATGTCATGATTGTAACTTCAAGCAATCAATTCGATCAAATACATCAGAATGAAGCGAAAAAATTAGCTGCATCAGTGAAGTTTTATCAAGCCATTGAATCAGACAAAACTCAAGAGTGGAAAAATTATATAGTGGGCCAAAAGCTAACATACATGAAGACCACCGGCGGTAGTGACTATGGCGGTGGTTATTCTGGAACTTCAGATAAAATTGAAATTCAATTGTGTGGTACGGGTCGATTTGTATTCTATGCAAACTCGCACAGCAGTTTCGATGATTCTGCTGGCATGGGTTACGTGAATGACAACGAAAGTAACGTTGGTCAATATGAAATATCAACCCCAGGAGATACTACATTTCTGATGCTGAATTTTGATGATGGTAAAATAAGCGAATATGTTTTAAAAACCAATGATAAAAATCATACATTGTTAAACAATCGCAGGTATTTTGTAACCGACTCAGATCAGTGCAGTTGATTATGCGTTTTTAAGTTTAGATAGGTGTTTTCAATGAATAGTGAAATTGATGTTTAGCCATCATTAAGGTTAGAAAAGAGTCTATTAAAATGAGTTGTGTTTCACTGCAAAAAAGCTGCCGTTAATATGTGTGCATTTCTACAAGCTGCAACATTGACAGTCTTGGCTGCATAAACCAAAACTGACGTAATTAATGTAATTATATTTGTATTTACTTTCAATAATCTAAGGAGATATAGTTATGTTAAATAAAAAAAAGTTTTTAATCATTATTTATGCACTGGCATTCAATCTTGGGACTGGTTGGGCGGTAGAAGTCACAACAGTAGCCACAGGTTTCAATGGCAGTGGTGATTTAGCGGTTGGCCCTGAAGGAAATATTTTTAATGCTAATTTTGGTTTGAATGTGGCTAATCAAACGGGTGATAAAATATTAAAAATCACGCCCAGTGGTGAGGTCATCGATTTCGCATCTGGTTTTCGAGGTGCAGCTGGTATGGATTTTGATAACAATGGAAACATCATACAAGCCAACATTGGTGGCAACTTTATCAGCCAAGTTAGCCCAGCTGGTGAGGCCAGTACAATTGCAAGTGAAGGGTTTTCTTCTCCGGTTGGTGTGGCTGTTAACTCTCAAAATGAAATTTTTGTTGCCAATTGTGGTAACAACACCATAAGTAAGATCGAAAACGGTGTCGGTGTTATCTTTTCAAGCGGTACTCTTTTTGCTTGTCCAAATGGACTGGCAGTTGACGAGGAAGATAACCTTTATGTGGTTAACTTCAGTAGCGGTGTGGTAGTTAAAGTTGACCAACAAGGTAATGCCAGTTTCTTGGCCAATTCAGGCGGAGGTAATAGTCATATTGTTTTTGGAAATAATAAACTTTACTTTACCAGTCATGAGAACCGTCAGATTTTTGAAATGAGTTTAGCGGGTGAATTGAAGGTATTAGCGGGTACAGGTGAAGCAGGGCATAATGACGGTGATGGTATGCAAGCCACTTTTACTGCTTTAAATGGTATTGGGATCAGCCGTGATGGAAAAACTTTGTATGTAAATGAGCCTGTAGCTACCGGTCCAGCTAATTCGATTAATTTAAACCCTAATATACTCAGGGCAATTGAATTAGACATTGCTTCTAATGACTTTAAGATCAATTCAGGACTGGCAGGTTCTTGGTATCAACCCACTATAGATGGTCAAGGCGTGGTATTTGATTTTGCATTGGACGATACCCGATTTGATACTGTCATGTATTGGTTTACATACAGTGACATTGCATCAGATCCTGGTAGTGAACTAGCTGGGTTTGGGTCAACACAAAGTCGTTGGTTTACAGCCATTGGACCGGTGGGTGAGTCGTCAACTGTTGTCATGCCCATATACAGGTCATCAGGTGGTATATTTAATGATCCGGCGGCGGTTGATACCGTTGAAGTGGGTACTGTTGAAGTGGAGTTTCTTAGTTGTTTTGAAGCCATGATGGAATTTGAATTTGAAGAACCAGAACCCAAATCCGGCGGTTTTGCTTTACAGCGTCTTACGCCTGACGTTAATTGTGAATTATTAAGTCAATAATAAGAAATTTTAAAGGCAGCCACTGATCAAAAGTGTTTGGGTGCTTGGCACTTTAGGTTGGTGGCTACAACACTGTTGTTTACCCGGTTTTTTGATTGAAGAAATGATTAACTGATTTGAGTTTACTTTGGGCAACAGTAATTTCGCTACCCGACTTTAGTCTAATTAAACCAGAACCTTGGGTTTTATATTCTTCGACACCATCCATATTAACGATGGCGCTGCGATGTACCCGAAGAAATGAATTGGGTAGTATAGTTTCCAGCGACTTTAATGTGGCCCGCATAGAATAGATTGCATCAGTTGATTTGTTATGGATGTTGACACAGTAGTCATCAGCCTCGATCCAGTCGATGTCATCGACAGACACAATTTTATAGGTGTTACCTACTTTAATTTTCAGAACATCGGTGTTTTGATCATTTGGCTCCTTACTTTGGTAGTAGCTGTTTAAGTCCTTTGGCTTCAAATCACTGAGTTTAAGCAGTTGAATGGTCAATTGGCTATTCACGCCATATAAATAAAATATCAGTGCCAATAACGTATAACCAAATGAATAGATGGGTAGTTTCTGGAATGTAAAAAAAACTATAAACTCTTGCCACACTTTTAATGTTGTTACGGTTGCCTGAGTAAGAATGATCTCAATCAATGCCATAGTGATGATGACTGAAACCAACAAAGCCAATATGATACCAATGGTTCTGATAATCAATGTCTTGTTTAGCTCGCCTTGATTGACCAACCATTGAATGTATCGCCACAAAGGAATGGCAAAAAACATCCAAATTAACCACTTTCTGGTTTGACTGTAAAAAAGGTCTAAGAAGCTAATTTCAATACTCAATTGATATCTTTGTATATAGAAATATTGTTGTGCTGCTTCAAAGATGATCACCCCAAGACAAACGATGATGATCAGAGATAAAACGAATAAATTACTGATTTTTTTTTGATTTGATTGCATGTGCTTTTATGTTGCTATGTTATTAATCATGGTTGCAGCTCCAATGTATCACTGATGGCATGGCCAGTGTGATGGACCTCTGCCAATTTTGCTAAAGTGCCCACTGCAACTTTGACTACTTGTGTCATGAATTGACTGTCAAGAGTGGATAATAAATCTGTCTGACGATGATAATGTGGGGTTCTGAAATTGGCGCCGTCAGTCAAAAATAAGGCATCAATACCCAAATCCCAAAAAGGCGCATGGTCACTTCTGCGAAAGTTGCTGTCACCATCATCTGTGATTGAGGTGATTTTTAACTCTGGAACATGAGTATTACCAATTTCAAGGAATGCGTCACTGAGGATGTTGGCAAAATCGCTTTTGATGTTATATATAGAAGTATCTGCATTAGGGAAATTAATACACTCGTGTTGATCTGTACAGGTATATCCAATCATTTCAAAATTAATAAGCCCCTTGATTTGTTCTGATGGATCCAGTCTCTTTGCATAATCCCGGCTACCGACCAAACCCAACTCTTCTTTATCGAAAGCAATGAACTTAATGGTTTTGTTGCTGTTGAATTGAGCCAGAATACGCATTGCTTCTAACATACCAGCAGTGCCCGTGGCGTTGTCATCTGCACCTGGTGTGTTGGCAACCGTGTCATAGTGACCGTCTATGATATAAACTTCATTGTCCTGTCCATTGCCTTTAAGTGTACCAATAATATTTATACCAGTTGAGCCCAAATGGTTGAAGTGCATTTCTTCAGTTTCTAAAGGTTGATTATTCATTTGCTCAAGTATGTAGTTCCTGGCACGGTTCAACCCCATCGGTGATGCATGATGATGCCTAATACCTTCAATGGCCCTGATATCTGCTACTAATCGTGTTTCACTGACAGAGTCTATGATTTGTTGCCGTGTGCTTAAATACTTGTCATCAGCAACTAATTTGATTTTGAATGTATTAATATTCAAACCCTGGAAGCCTTCATCTTGCTTAAATTTCCAACGAATGACTTTTTGTTGGCCTGATAACACAGGAAACTCAACGTGACCTGTCAAGTTACTGATGGGTATATGGTAATTGTCCATACCCTCATTTGTGATCCAAACAGCCAACTCTAACAGATCATTCTCAGTATCAGCCAAGTCAAAAGTGATTACCACTTCATCATCATCTACTTCGGTTTGAAGTTGCGATACGGTTGGTGGATAGTTGAACTCAGTATGATTGGGTCCTATTTGTTCGCTGATGTTATCTTTGCAAAAAACATCTGGTGTAACCCGTGATAATTGAATGGTTTGCTTAATATCAGATTCAGTGAATTGGAAATTAAAAGTAGCTTGAGTACAACTTTTAAATACCAATGTTGCCATCCCGACGGCTGTGGTTTCAACAGCGCTGGGCTGATTGAATTGGCCATTGGAAGTCTGATAGATGGCTAACTCTGCTACTGAGGATAGGTAGTGTCCTTGCAGAGTTAGCCAATAGTGGCTGTCATCAGAATCAACAGTTTGGTATGTAAACCAGCCTGCAAAAAACCTGTTGTTTGTTTCCATAACATCTAACAACAAGCCTTGACCAGGTGTTTCATTGTTATGCCACAACCCTGACAGCCCAGGGTTGATGGGTATTTCAGCCTGTAAAACTGAACCAAATAATAGGGTGGTTAATATAAGTTTCTTCACAGTTAATAGGCTCCTTTCTAAAGGAACTATGGTATTGATTAACCGTTATGATTTCATGTATGTTGCAGTGAGTGGATTCAATGATGCAGTAAGCATTAATTGATGGTTTCTACATATTCTTTGAAATCATTCGCCCATTGATCTAAATGTTTGCAGTGAGCTTTTTTAAACAGCATAAACATAATTCGGGGCAAAAACCAGTCAATTCGAGTGTATTCAACCTCTGCTTCATATTTGGTTTTGTTATGTTCTGTTGATGTAAATTTACTCTTCATGGTGTTATCCATGTTTTTATGTTGATACAAGGCTTTAAAACTATCTTGTAAATTATTTTCTAGAATGGTTTCTTTTAATTCCATC
>CALDFB010000027.1 GCA_937942365.1 uncultured Marinicella sp.
CGGCTGCAGACAGGAACTGGTTTTGGGACGTCAAAGGTGCCTATGGTCAAAATCAAGCAAACCAGCGAAAAACCGGTGCTTTGAATATTGCCAGAATCGCAACAGCTTTGGGGCCAGTTGATGTGTGTAATAACACGCCAGGTTGTGTGCCATTAAATATATTTGGTGGACAAGGTGGTGGTGAAGGAACCATCACACCAGATATGCTGGATTACATCTCTTTTATCCAATCTGATAACTCAGAGCAGGAATTAACCGACTTTACCGCGAATATCAGTGGTGATTTGTTCGAGTTGCCAGCAGGTCCATTATCCGTTGCTGTGGGTTATGAATACCGCAAAAAATCTGGTTTCTTTCAACCGGATCCGATTGTCGTGGCAGGTGAAAGCAATGGTGTGCCAGCCAGTCCAACATCAGGTGAGTTCAGTGTAGATGAGTTTTATGCTGAATTTTTGATTCCTGCATTGGCAGATGTGCCAGGTGCTGAGCTGTTAGATTTCTCTGTGGCTTTCAGAAGTTCAGACTACAGTACGTCGGGTTCAGACACCACCAGTAAGTTTGGTTTTAAATACATGCCCACACAAAACTTATTATTCAGAGGCACGTTTGCAGAAGGTTTGAGAGCACCTTCAATTGGTGAATTGTTTGGCTCACAGGCTCGCTTTGATGCCCAATTGAATGACCCCTGTAATTTCGGTGGCAATGGTGCGCCAGGGTGTGCAGGTGTGCCCAGTGATTATGAGCAATTGAATCCTCAAATTTCAACGGTCACAGGAGGTAACCCAAACCTGTCTCCAGAGGAAGCTGAAACTTTAACCTTGGGTGTGGTTTACTCGCCTGAATGGGCTGATGGTACCAGTTGGTCAAACAGTTTAGATTTCGAAGTCACTTACTACGATATTGAAGTTGATGGTGCGATCCAAGCCGTTGATGCTCAGTTGATACTGGATACCTGTGCTCAGAACCCATCTGACGTATTATGCTCAGCTTTTACTCGTGATGAATTTGGTAATATTCAGGATTTCAGTACACAGTTAACGAATATAGGTTCTATTGAAACATCGGGTGTTGATTTCAACGTCAGTTGGACTTCACCTCAATACAACTGGGGTTTTATTCAAAGTACTTGGAATAACTCCTTTGTCAATGAATACACTGAGTTCAATCCGTCTAATGATGCATCGGGGTTTACAGCCAGAGACCTTGACGGTATTGAAGTCAGTGATTCTGGTATACCCAATTGGAACTCTAATCTTTTCACTACTTTCAATATTCGAGATTGGAAAGTCACTTGGGGAACTCGATTCATTGGTGGCTTAACAGAAAATTGTGCAGATTTTTTGATTGGGCAAGGTTTGTGTAGTGATGAAGCGGCTGGCACCAATAGTTTAGGTGGAACTGCTTATCATGATTTACAGGTCATATTTCCTGAATGGAACACGGTACAATTTGAGTTGGGCGTGAATAACATCACAGATAAACGACCACCGACTTGTTTCAGCTGTTCCTTGAATGGATATGATCCATCAAATTACGATGGCGAAGGTCAATTTGGTTATGTCAGGGCAACTGTTAAGTTTTAATTCATTTTCAAACAGTTGCAATATAAACGGCTTCATTGAAGCCGTTTTTAATTTCACCGACAGATAAATTTCTGTACAATGCATGATTTGACCGGAATGATCAGATGTTACTGATGCTCGATAATTACGATTCATTTACGTATAACTTGGTGCAGTATTTTGGTGAGCTCGATTGTGAAGTTCAAGTGTATCGTAATGATGAAATCACAGTACAAAAAGCTTTAGACTTAAAACCTGATCATGTGGTTATATCGCCAGGGCCCAGAAATCCTGATAAAGCCGGTATTTCGATGGAATTAATCAAAGCTTGTGCAGGAAATATCCCTTTGTTGGGCGTATGTTTGGGCCATCAATCAATTGGTCAAGTATTTGGTGGAGATGTGATTCGCGCAAAAACTATTATGCACGGCAAGATTTCTCCTGTTCATCACAATAACAATGATGTTTTTAGCGGTTTGAACAAGCCTTTTAATGCCACCAGATACCATTCGTTGGTGGTGGATCAAGATACCCTGCCAGATTGTTTGGAAATCACAGCTTGGACCGAAACTGATGATCATGAATTTGATGAAATTATGGGTTTTAGGCACAAAGAATATGCCATGTCTGGTGTGCAGTTTCATCCTGAGAGTATATTGACTGAACATGGTCACCAAATGCTACAGAACTTTTTGAATATAACAACCTGAAACCTTGATAAAATCACAGCCATGAATAAAAACCCCATCCAGATAGCTTTAGACTTACTTGGCGAACAACAACATCTTCCTGTCGGTTGTATGACCGATGTGATGCATCAAATCATGAATGGAGAAGCCACCCCAGCTCAGATTGGCGGCTTGTTGATGGCTCTTAAACTGAATGGAGAGTCCGTTGAAATCATCACTGAAGCGGCCAAAGTGATGAGAGAAAGAGCTGTTAAGGTTGATGTTGAGAAAATGCATTTAATTGATACCTGTGGAACTGGGGGCGACGGTGTAGGTATATTTAATGTTTCTACTGCTGTGGCTTTTATTGCTGCGGCCGCAGGTTGTCGCGTGGCTAAACATGGCAACCGTTCGGTTTCATCTTCCACCGGTTCTGCTGACGTTTTAGAAGCGGCAGGATTTAACTTAAATTTGAATGCATCTCAGGTAGCTCAATGTATTGAACAATTTAACATTGGTTTTTTGTTTGCTCCTGCTCACCATGGTGCAACTAAATACGCCGTGGGCCCTCGAAAAGAATTGGGTGTTAGGACCATGTTTAACTTATTGGGACCATTAACTAATCCAGCTGATACACCTTATCAAGTCATGGGAATTTTTGCTAAACAGTGGGTCAGGACAGCGGCAGAAGTGCTGAAGGAGCTGGGTTCTGAGCACGTCATGGTGGTGCATTCACAAGACGGCATGGATGAAATTTCATTGGCGGCACCCACAGACATCGCAGAATTGAAGTCTGGTCAAATAACTGAGTATACTATCGAACCGGAAGATTTTGATCTTAAGAGACAGGCAATTGATGCCTTGGTGGTGGATAATGCGGCGGAAAGTTTGGCTTTGATTGAACAGGCTTTAACAGGACAGCCCGGCCCAGCTGCAGATATTTTGGCATTAAATGCCGGCGCTGCCATATACGTTGCTGGCCGCAGTGAAGACATACAACAAGGGGTGGTCAAGGCACAAACTATTATGAAACAGGGTATTGCTTGGCAGCTCATACAAAACCTGTCTACATTTACCCGTTCTTTTGATTGAAAAATTGATAACTTAATAACAACACAGATGAGTCAACGTAAAACCAACATCCTGGATCGAATCATTGTAACCAAACAAAGTGAGGTGATTACAGGGAAACAAAAACAAAGTACTGAAGACTTAAAGCAGCTGATTCAACAACAATCGCTGCCCAGAGGATTTTGTAATGCCATAGAAAAACAGGTCTCGGCGGGTTTGACAGCGGTCATTGCAGAAGTCAAGAAAGCCTCGCCATCTAAGGGCATCATTCGCGAAAATTTTGACCCAGCCGCTATAGCCCGGTCATATCAGGTGGGTGGGGCTACCTGTCTATCAGTATTGACAGATCAAGCCTATTTCAAGGGCAGTGATGAATACTTGCAACAAGTAAAACAGGTGGTTGAACTGCCGGTTTTGCGAAAAGATTTTATGGTTGATCCATGGCAAATTTACCAGTCTCGTGCCTTAGGTGCAGACTGTATCTTACTGATCGTGGCGTGTTTGACAGATGATCAACTATTTGAATTCAATGATCTGGCGCAAGACCTCGGTATGGATGTTTTGGTTGAAGTTCATGATGAGTTGGAAATGGAGCGTGCTTTGCGTACATCAGCTCAATTGATTGGGATTAATAACCGAAACTTAAAAACTTTTGAGACCAGTCTTCATACCAGCCAAAACTTAAGATCTATGGTTACCGGAGCTGACAGGATAGTGGTGAGTGAAAGCGGAATTCATAACAGCAAAGACATTCAATTTTTACAACAATATGATATTCATACTTTCCTTATTGGTGAGTCGTTAATGCGAAATGATGATCCAGGTAAGCAATTAGAATTATTGATGACTGGAATGGTATGAGTCGAATTGGCATCATTGCTGCTATGCACCTAGAATGTGAATTTTTGCGTAAGCGTCTCAATAAAACGAGTTCATCGCAGTATTTAGATATTAATATCACATATGGCGTCTGGGCTGGCCATGAAGTTTGTTTGTTAGAGTCTGGAATTGGTAAAGTTAATGCCACTTTGGCAACTGAGTGGTTGGCTCGCGAATTTGAACCAGATTTGGTGATAAACACAGGTTCTGCAGGTGGTATCAAGGAAGGCGTACAAGTGGGTGATTTTGTATTCGCAGATCAGGTATGCCACCATGATATTGATGTCAGCCCAATTGGTTATGAATATGGTCAGTTACCCAGGTTACCGATTTATTATTCAATCAAAAATACTTGGTTGGAGTTGTTGGTCGAGGTGGCGTCAAATTATCAAGAAAGCCATCATGTGGGTACCATTGCAACCGGTGAGTCATTTATTTATCATGATCATCAGGTGGATAAAATTCGAGCCAGGTTTAAAGGTATTTTAGCTTGTGAAATGGAAGCTGCTGCGGTGGCTCAAGTGTGTTATTTACATCAACTGGACTTTTTGATTCTGCGGAATTTGTCTGATGTGGCAGGCAACAGTGCACCCAGAAATTTCAACCAGTATATAGAGCAGGCTGGTGAAAAATCGACAGATTTGTTATTGGCTTTTGTAACAGCTATTAATCCAAATTAGACAAGGCATACAGTTCCTTGTAGCGTTCTAAATAGAAAATTTCAATCGAGGATACGAAACCCTCAACACGTTCTTTGCAATAACCATTGGTTGTGCAGCTCCACCTTTCGGTGCCTTCAGAAGTGGTGATGTCAAATAAATATTTGAAGCCAAGGTCTGCGGTCAAGTCATCAGTTTGTCTTCTGTCGTAAAATAACTCACTTAAGGTCGAGAGTTTATCGGCATCTGTGGTGTCTATTACTGTATTAAAGCGCTCATCAAAAGCTTTGAATTGGGTGAGTTGAGGGTGGTCGCTGCAGGCAGAAAGTGTCAGTAAGGTGGTAATGATACCAACTGATTTAAAAACCTTTGATAACTTTAAACGCACTTTTTTCTTGATCGTTTCTTTAAACATGAGCACACACCATTTAATCCAAGTAAGTGTCGCCGAAAGCTTATGTAGGGAACACAAGAGGTGAAAAAAATGTGCTCAGAAATAATGCTTGCAGCAATTTATCCTTAATTAATATAGCATGATTATGACATAATTGCATTTATTAACCCGACAATCTTATACATTCGATTCAGGATGGCACACGAACGTCAAATGACTATAACGGTAGGCGCTCATAGGTTAGGCTTGGCTTCTGTCATAATGGCAGTGCCTGAGAAAAAATGGTAAGGAAAAATCCGGTGTGTGAGGTTGTTGATTACTAATATCTGATTTGTATTTTTACTCCAACTCAAAGACAATAGGCTGATGAATGAATTAAAGCGATTTGCTGCCAATTTAAAAAACTTCTCTTTTGAGGTCATGCGTCGTTATCGTGATGATGAAACTTCTTTGGCAGCCAGTTCCTTGGCTTACACAGCACTGTTGTCGTTGGTACCATTTATGTCGGTATTAATTACAGTCTTTTCTGCCATGCCATTATTTGAAGAGGCCTCACAACAGTTACAAGACTTCATTTTTCAGAATTTTGTTCCCACCACAGGTGCTGTGATTCAACAGTATATTATTGGCTTTGTTGAAAAAGCCAGGGGGTTAACGGTGACCATGTTTTTGGCGGTTTTTGTCACTTCAATTCTGATGATGCACACCATGGAAAAAGCACTTAATCGTATCTTCGACAGTAAATCTACGGGGCGTTTCAAGACCAAGTTGATGATGTACTGGGCGGTTTTAACTATGGGCCCATTATTGGTTGGCGGTGGGATCGCATTGTCATCGTTGGTTTTTAAATACTCAGCTTTCGCCAGCTTGAAAGGCTTTTTGGTCAAAGCATTGCCCATATTGTCATCGACAGTAGGATTCTTTTTGATATATTTGTGGGTACCTAATAGAAAAGTTAAATGGAGAAACGCACTTATTGGAGCCTTGTTTTCGGCGGTCTGTTTTGAGTTAGCTAAACGTGGTTTCGCTTTGTATGTGACATCCATACCCAGTTACCAGAAAGTTTATGGAGCTCTGGCCACCATACCCTTGTTCTTAATTTGGATGTTTTTATCTTGGAATATCATCTTACTGGGTGGCACAATTGCTGCTACTTTAGAAACATCCCGTTGGCGGTTACATGTGCAAAACTACCAAACCAATGAACGTTTGTTGTTGGTGATTGAAGTACTGAAAATTTTATGGCAAGGCAGTCAACTAGGAAAAACTGTCAGTTATAACGAGTTATGCGGTCATCTGTATTTCGTACCTGATGATGAATTCAATAGGCAACTCAAATGGCTAGAAGAAAATAAGTATATCGCGATTAATCAAGCCGGTGAATATTTACTCAGGCATGATTTGTCAGCACTGGATTTTAAAAGCCTTTATAAGAATGGTGGGTACAAAATACCCATCAAGGCATCAAAGCACTTTGCTCATTATCAACATTTACTTGATACCTATTGGCAGCCTGTAGATGGCATGTTGAATCAATCCATAGAAAAAATATTTAACCATCATTTATATGAACAACAAAAACAATCTAATGAAATCACTTAATATGAAAAATACCACTAAAAATTTATATCCGACTCTTTTGTTGATCCTGATTTGTTTGATAACAGCATGTACTGATAGCAGTAATCAAAACCAAGGAACTGTTAACGAAAAATCTCAAGTTTCAGAAAAAGCAGCTGCTGAACCAATGGTTGAACCTGTAGCCAGTGATAATGAACCTGGAGATGGTTTTGAGTCACCTTTGGTGTTTAATTTAAAAAATCTAGAGGGTCAGGCAGTCCAAGCAGATGATTTTAAGGGGAAATGGTTGGTCATTAACTATTGGGCCACTTGGTGCGCACCATGTCGAGATGAAATCCCTGAATTGGTTAAATTTCAAGCAGAAAATGCTGATACTGTTCAAGTGGTAGGTATTGCTTACGAGGATGCCAGCATTGAGAAACTGCAGAGTTTTGCCAAGGACTTTAATGTCAATTATCCTTTACTTACTATTGATGTTTATAACCCACCAGAATTTGCCCGAGAAGGCGGATTGGGGCTGCCAACCACCATTGTCTACAACACTGAAGGCATGCGTCATAAAAAACACATGGGGCCGATTGATGCAGTTGGTTTGCAAGAAATGTTGCAATAATTAAACGAAAAGATTTGGCAGATTTGTGGTTTGTTTAATTTGATTATTCTGCACCCTAAATCGACTGAAAGGTTGGTCGGCCTTTCGCTTGTTTGGATCATTGCGTTTTTCAATTTAAAAGTAAATAAAGAAATAGTCAGCCATCGCGCCAGAACTTTAATATAAAGCCCTTGAAGGGTTGATCTAAATAATTGGTGTGATCAGGTTTAATGGCCGTGTAATTGTAACCTTTTCGCTGCATTTCTTTGGCCAGTTTGTTTTTGTTGCCACGACCTGGGTCTACTAAAATGATTTCATTTTTTGGGTTGGCATGACAGTCGATAAAATCAGCCACTAATTGGACATGTGACTCCTCATATAGGATGTCACTGCCTATGATGAGATCAAATAAACCCAAGCTATTGATTTTGTCAGCCCAATCAACACGCTGATAATCGATGTTCTTGCCGTGATTGAGTAAGGTATTTCTTTTCAGAAAAAACTCAGTCTCGGGATGATAGTCAGTGGCAGTGATATTGGCGTTTTGTTCGTTCAGTAATAAACTAGATAAGGCCATGCCACAACCCATTTCAAGTATCCTTTTATTTTCAGTTGGGAAGGTTGATATGTAATGAGCGAGGACCAGACTCGATGGCCAGATAACACCAAAAATAGGCCAGGTAGCTGATGAAATGCCAAGTTTTGCAGCTATGCCCTTAGGGTCATCGAATTGTTGGTTGTCTCGGAGTGTACATACGTGGATATCTGTGCTGCCAATTTCTATGGTTTGGTAACGAATTCGCAGTGGATTGGTCATTATTTTATTCCTGTTAAAGCAAAAAAGCTAAGCCAGGTATTGGGAGAAGTCTGAGGATGTTGCCGCAGTAAAAGGTGACTTCCAAAAATAAGTGACAGTAACGTATAGCTACCAGATTACATCAATTAAACAAATTAGCAAGGTTTTTCATGAATGATATGGCTTTGCTTGGCCGGATAATTGTTATTGTGAGCTTTCCATCTTTACATCAAGCGATTTTTTCATTGGAATTGATTAAGTGCCCAGTTGATATGTTCTTTAACTAAGTCACTGGATTCATCCAGTTTAGCCTTTAATGTTGCAATGATCTTTTGCTTGGTTTTTTCGTTGGTTTTTATGTTACCTATACCAACAGCCAAGTTTCGTTGCCACGCTTCATAACCGATTCTGCGGATTGGAGATCCTTGAGTTTTATTCAAGAATTCATTTTCAGTCCAATTAAATAATTCTAATAACTGGATATCATCTAAATCATTCCGAGGCTGGAAATCAAGTTCATGGGTGGTGTGTGTGAATTTATTCCATGGACAAACCACTTGGCAATCATCACAGCCATAAATCCGATTTCCTATGGCTTGTCTGAATTCAACTGGAATAGGGCCTTTGTTTTCTATAGTTAAGTAAGAAATACATCTTCTGGCATCTACTTGAAATGGTGCAACAATCGCATCGGTGGGGCAGTCTTGAATGCATTGGGTGCAGCTGCCACAGTGAAAGCCTTGTTTTTGATCAGGCTCTAGTGGTAAGTCTGTATATATTTCACCGAGGAAAAAATATGAACCGGCTTTAGAGTTGAGTAAATTACTGTGCTTGCCAATCCAGCCTAACCCTGCTTTTTCTGCGATGGCTTTTTCCATCACTGGTGCTGAATCGGTAAATACTCGATGACCAAAATCACCAATTTCTTCTGTGATCTTTTGGGCCAGCTTTTTCAGTTTGCTGCGAATGACTTTGTGGTAGTCACGACCCAAGGCATACCTAGATATAGCCGCTTTATTGGATTGAATTGTTAAGGATTCATAGGGCGTTAAATGAGCAGGCATATAGTCAAGCCGCACCGAAATGATACTTAAAGTATCTGGTATTAATTGTTTTGGAATGTATCGTTTTTCGCCATGTCGTGCCATGTACTCCATATCGCCATGGTATTGTTTTTGAAGCCAGTTATTTAAATGTTTGCCTGCTTCATTCAGATTAACATCGCTGATACCGGCTTGTTGAAAACCTATTTCAAGAGCCCAGTTTTTAATTTGTGCTTTGAGATGTTGGTAATCAAGGTTTTGTTGCATGCTGGTAACTGTTAAGATGCTTTATTAAAAAAGGCTATTATAGACCACCACAGAGATAAAGCAGGGCATGATTAAACTATACAGTACCGATGAAACTAAACGCATTGATCAATTGGCAGCGGAGTACCTGGGAGTAAACTCATTTGAATTGATGCAATTAGCCAGTGCTGCCGTACATCAACACATAAAACAGTATCAGCAGGTGTTGGTTATTACAGGGCCAGGCAATAATGGTGGTGATGGTTTTGTGATTGCAGAACTGGCCAGGCAACATGGTCAAGTGGTACATTTAATGGCTTTAGAAACAATTGACAAGTTGTCAGGTGATGCCAGGCTAGCAGCTGATTTTTTTCAAGGACAAGTTTTGGATTTAAAGGATTTTATCCAAATTAAAAACTCAGCTTTTGAAGTTGTAGTTGATGCCATGTTCGGTACTGGTTTGACACGAACAGTTAAAACGCCCTATACAGATGTTATTAATTGGCTTAATGAACTGGCGTTGCCTGTGATTGCTGTGGATATTCCCAGCGGTTTAAATGGTAACTCAGGGCGGGTTGAAGGTGTGGCAGTCAAAGCGACCGAGACCATTTCAATACTCACCCTGAATAAAGGTTTGTATACCAATGATGGCAAAGATTACTGTGGTAAAGTCAGCCATGAACATTTACAGGTGCCTTGTGAAGCTTATCAAGACATCAATCATTGTGGTGAGCTATTGCATCACTCCATGTTGTCAAAAGTAAGTCGCCGGTCATATAACAGCCACAAAGGTCAGTTCGGCCATGTGCTGGCTGCAGGTGGGCAAAAGGGCATGTTAGGTGCTGTTTTGTTGGCAGCCAAAGCAGCGCTTAAATCAGGTGCGGGTTCAGTCACTGTGGTTACAGATGTCAGTCATGCCGATTCTGTGGCGTTGTATTTACCTGAGTTAATGAGTCAGCCTTATGACAGCAAAAATTTTGGTATTGAATTACATCAGCTGTCTAAAAATACCCATAGACTGACTGAAGTTTTACTTTGTGGAATGGGTTTGGGTCGCTCGCAATGGTCTAAGCAGTTGTTCAAAAGTTGCTTGAAATCAGGTTTGCCTTTGGTCTTGGATGCCGATGGATTAAATTGGCTGGCATCAGTAGCCAGTGTCCCAGAAAATTTGAAAGTCATCACGCCTCACCCCAAAGAAGCGGCTACTTTATTGAAAATTACAGTTGATGAAGTGCAAAACAATCGTTGGCTGGCAGTCAAGTTATTGGCACAAAAGTATCGATGTGTCGCTGTGTTAAAAGGCTCGGGTACTTTGGTTTCAGATGGAGATTTGAGCTGGTGCTGTCCATATGGAAATGCCAATTTAGCGACAGCAGGATCAGGTGATGTTTTAGCAGGGTTGGTAGCAGGGTTAATGGCTCAGAGCTTTGAAGCAAACGAAGCTGCACAACTGGCGGTTTTATGGCATGCCTTAAGTGGAGAATACCATGAATATGGGTTGACCATGACTGCTTCAGATTTATTGAAAACATTACACTTGGCCATATATGAAAATCATGAGTGAAACAGAAATTAAACCAATCAATCATTTGGATGAGCTGCAAGCAGTGGCCTCTGATCTTATTTCTGAATTGAATTCTGGAGATGTGATTTATTTAACTGGCGAATTGGGAGCAGGTAAAACCACATTTGCTCAATATTTATTGAGTGAAGGTGGGGTTAAAGAACATGTCAAAAGTCCCACCTATAACTTATATGAGACATATCAAACAGCAAGCTTGTGTTACATACATATGGATCTATACCGTCTAACTGATCCTGAAGAATTGTATTTTCTTGGAATAGAGGAATTGGTCGATGGCCATAATGTTTTATTGGTAGAGTGGCCAGAAAAAGGATTGGGAGTGATGCCAAAACCTGATTGGTTGCTTGAATTTGAATTGAAGAACCTGAACCGAACCTTAACGATAACATCAAAAAAATAGCCTATCTTCTTGATTTTATGTAAAATTACTTGATTGAAAACTGATTTTTCCATAAAATCTAAGCAATTAAAAATTTAAAGATGATGAAAAAGCTGTTGTCAACCCTGTTTATTTTATTGATTTGTGCTGTTAGCCAGGCGACAAAAATCGAAGGGATGCGTGTGTGGACAGGGCCTGATCATACCCGGGCTGTATTTGATCTCAGTGCTGATGCTGAGTACAAGCTTTTTGAGTTGAAAAACCCTTCCAGGGTGGTGATTGATTTAGATGAATCACAATTGGCTGGAGACCTGAAGGTTAAGAATAATAAGGACATTAAAAAGGTCAGGTTCAGTACTGAAAAAAACAAGGTGCGTATCGTTCTTGACTTGCACAAGCCTTTGAAAACCAAGAGTTTTCTGCTAAAACCCACTGGTGAATATGGTCACCGATTAGTGGTAGACCTTAATCGCGACATCAAACCTCAAGTAAAAACCATTGCAGCTGTGGCTCAACCCAATCGGGATGTGATTGTGGCCATTGATGCAGGTCATGGGGGTGAAGATCCTGGGGCCATTGGTGCATCAGGAACACATGAAAAAGTGGTTACTTTAAATATTGCAAAACAACTGGCTAAGAAAATTGATGCACAAAAAGGCATGAAAGCATTGATTGTTAGAACAGGTGATTATTACATCAAACACCGCAAGAGATTTGAAAAAGCACGTGAGAAAGGTGCAGATTTATTCGTTTCCATCCATGCTGATGCTTTTCACAGCAGTAAAGTTAACGGGGCCAGTGTGTATATTTTGTCCCAACGTGGCGCTTCATCTGAAGCGGCTAAGTGGTTGGCTCAGTCTGAAAATAAATCTGACCAAATTGGTGGTGTGGTCATAGAGGATAAAAAAGATGTGCTTTCACAAGTCTTATATGATTTGTCACAGAATGCAGCGTTAGAGGAAAGTCATAAAGCAGCAAAAGCTGTACAAGGTTCTCTAAAACAAGTGGTCAAATTGCATGGCAAAGGTTTTGGCCAAGCTAACTTTTTGGTGCTTAAGTCTCCAGATGTGCCGTCAATACTCGTTGAAACTGGTTACATCAGTAATCCTGGAGATGAAAAGAAACTCAAAGACCCTCAACATGTTGATAAATTGACGAAACAAATTGCCCAAGGCATCAGGGCCTACTTTTATCAAAGTCCGCCTCCTAATACCTGGATTGCTGCTCAAGCGAAAAGTAAAAAAATAAAACATGTGGTTCAATCTGGTGATACCCTCAGTGACATAGCCAATAAAAATGGCATCAGTATGGCTGAGATTAAGTCTATGAATAACAAGACCAGTAATCGTTTACTGGTTGGAGAAGTCTTGTATCTGCCCAATTAATTGACTGGGCGTCTCAACATTCTACTTGATCAGATTCATGACTTTTGTCCGATGACTGGGTTTTCCTCATGATATAAGCTAAGCTTCTTTTCAGACCACTCATTCATTGGTATATGATGTGATTTGATTTTTTAAGCTAACTTACAGAGGAAATATATGTCTATTCAATCAGCTTCCAAGTGGCTTGTGCTGCTGTCATTATTTATTATGGGCCAGGCATTGGCTAAATTGCCCAAAGGTATTGAAGAAATAACTTCCGTTGAAGGTATCACTGAATACAGATTGGATAATGGTTTACAAGTTCTGTTGTTTCCAGACCAGTCGCAAGAAACTCAAACTGTCAACATCACATACCATGTAGGTTCTAAGCATGAGAATTATGGTGAGACAGGTATGGCTCATTTATTAGAGCATTTGGTTTTCAAAGGCACGCCTAAACACCCAGATATCACCAAAGAATTAACCGATCGTGGTGCAGAGCCCAATGGTACAACCTGGGTTGATAGAACCAACTATTTCGAAACTGTAGCCGCCTCAGATGATAATTTAGAGTGGGCACTAGAGTTGGAAGCTGATCGAATGATCAATTCATTCATTGCGAAGGAAGATCTGGACTCAGAAATGACTGTGGTGAGAAATGAATTAGAAAATGGTGATAACAACCCAATCAGAGTTTTGTTACAACGGATGGGTGCGGTGTCGATGGATTGGCATAATTACGGAAAAAGTACCATCGGTGCAAGAGCCGATTTAGAAAATGTTGATATCACCAATCTACAGGCATTTTATCGCAAGTACTATCAGCCTGATAACGCCACTTTGGTGGTGGCCGGAAAAATTGATGTAGACAAAACTTTACAGCTGATCAAAAAACATTACGGCAAAATTCCTAAGCCTAAAAGGAAGTTGCGTGAACTGTATACTGAAGAGCCCATTCAAGATGGAGAGCGTTCTGTAACAGTCAGACGTGCCGGTGACGTACAAGTCATTGGTGCCATGTACAGAGCACCGGCTGGTTCAGATGAAGCTTTTCCAGCTCTGAATGTTTTATCACAAGTAATGGCCAACCCAACATCTGGTCGCTTGAATGAAAATGTAGTTAAAAAAGGTTTGGCAGCAGGCTCCTTTGGTTTTAATTTCCAATGGGCAGAACCTGGTGTGAGTAATTTCATGCTTCAGGTGGCTAAAGATAAAGATCTTGCGGCTGCACAAACAGCATTTTTAGATACCTTGGAAAATGTAAAGAGTAATCCCATCACCGAAGAAGAGGTTAAAGCTGCAAAAGCAAACCTGATCAAGCAATTCGAATTGTCATTCAATTCATCTGAAGGTATCGCATTCGCATTAAGTGAATGGGTCGGAATGGGTGATTGGCGTTTGATGTTCAGAAATCGTGACCTCACAGAAGCTGTTACCGTTGCTCAAGTACAAATTGCTGCCGAAGAGTATTTGGTGAATGACAATCGTACTTTAGGATTGTTTATTCCAGAAACTGATTTTGATCGTGCCGATTCAATCAAACGTTATTCATTGGCAGAAGTTAAAGCAAAAGTCAAAGGTTATGAGGGGCGCGAGGCTGTGGCTCAAGGTGAAGATTTTGACCCTTCTTTTGATAACATTGATGCGCGTACCAAGCGTGTTGATTTAGTCAATGGTGCTAAATTGGTACAATTAAATAAAGAGACTCGTGGCGATTCAGTGGTGATGAATGTCAGGCTGGATTTGGGCAATGAAGAGGCCTTATTTAATAAGTCTACTCTTGGTTTATTGGCAGGTAACATGTTGGATCGCGGTACTGAAAATTTCACCCGAAATCAGTTAAAAACCAAATTTGATGAATTGAAGGCCAATGTCAACGTTTCAGGAAGCTCACGCGGTGCTAATATCAGTGTAAGAACAACGAGAGAAAATTTACCGGCCGTCATTGAATTGATGGACGAAGTTTTAAAACGACCTGCATTTGATGCCAAAGAATTAGAGGTTCTTAAAGAAGAGTTGATCGTTGGTTTAGAACAACAAAAACAGCAACCCACTACACAGGTGTTCAGACAACTGGGACAACATTTAGACCCGTATGAGCCAGGTCATCCTCGATTCCAAATGGCCATTGATGATCAAATAGCAGAAATCAGAGCTGCCAGTGCAGCACAAATCAAAGCTTTTCACAGTGAATTTTATGGCGGCCAGCACGCTGATATCAGTGTGGTAGGTGATTTTGATGAAGCTGCTGTGACCGAGAAAGTTAATGGTGTTTTGAAGGGTTGGTCAAGCAATGTTGAGTATAAACGAGTGCCAGCATCTTATGCGGTGGTAGATAGCATCAATAAATTCGTCGACACCCCTGATAAATCAGGAGCGGCTTTCGGTGCCATGATGCGCATGCCCATCAGTGATGACCATCCTGATTATCCTGCCTTAATGATGGCCAATCAAATGTTTGGTGGCGGTTTTATCAGCAGCAGGTTAGCCAATAGACTGCGTCAACAAGATGGCTTGAGTTATGGTGCTGGTTCATTCTTTAACGTCTCTTCATTTGATGAAGTGGCTACTTTTGGTGCATTTGCGATTTGTGCGCCTGAAAATTTGGATAAGGTTGAAATTGGTTTTACAGAAGAGTTACAAAAAGTCATCGACAGTGGTTTTACCCAACAAGAACTGGATGATGCCAGAAAAGGTGTGCTACAAAATAACCGCATAGATCGAGCCAAAGATGACCGTTTGGCCAGAGAACTGGCCAATTACATTGATTTAGATCGCACACAGCAGTGGAATAAAAAATATGAGGCTGCGATTGAAAACTTGACCATATTACAAGTGAATATGGCGTTCAATAAATATGTGAAGGCGGACAGTTTTTCAATCATTAAGGCTGGTGACTCTAAAAAAATGAAGGCAGAATAACTCAAGCTGAAAATTGATCACGCAATTTTAAAGTCCCCACTTATTAGTGGGGATTTTTTTATCTGGAAAATAAAGTTCAGGTGGTTTTTTGATACAATCTAATTTTAAACTGTAGAGAAATTCGATGAGATTAATACTTGTTTTGTTCTTTTGGAGAATGATAACTAATCCAGTAAATGCGCATGAAAGTGATGGCGCTTTATATGCTGATGAATTTCTACAACAAGTGGCTGCTTTGCGCGATAAGGCTTTAGACCATTCGCTGGCCTATCAAATCACAGAGTCCTTAACAACAGAGGTGGGTTCTCGTTTGGCGGGTAGTCCAGGTGATGCGAAAGCTGTGGCTTGGGGTAAAGCCAAGTTTGAAGCTTTGAATTTTGATCGTGTTACATTAGAGCCAGTGACTTTTAATCGATGGGTTCGCGGTGAAGAAAAAGCTGAAATAATGGCTCCTTTTGCACAAAAGTTGGCCATTACCGCGTTAGGTAGGACAGTGCCTACGCCAACTGCTGGTTTGACAGGAGAGATCGTACATTTCGAGACTTTATCAGACTTAGAGGCCGCTGACCCAGCTTTGGTTAAAGGGAAGATCACCTTCATCAGTCATCGCATGGAAAGACATAAAGACGGCTCAGGATACGGTAAGGCAGTTGGCGCGCGCAGTTCTACCGCACAAATAACGGCGGCAAAGGGAGGGATCGCAGCCATCATTCGTTCAATTGGTACAGATGATAACCGCACACCACATACGGGCGCCGCCAGATATGATGAGCAAGTGGCTTCGGTACCAGCAGGAGCCATTTCAAACCCCGACGCGGACTTACTGGTTAATATGCTTAAAAGAGATACACCAGTCACGGTTAAATTGACCTTAACATCCCACTGGGGTGATGAGTACACTTCACAAAATGTGATTGGTGACATGCTGGGCACTGAACAAGCGGATCAATTCATTGTTATTGGCTGTCATTTAGATGCTTGGGACTTGGGCACCGGCGCTATAGATGATGCTTCTGGTTGTGGTATTACCATGGCCGCTGCTAAATTGATCAAAGCGCATATAGGCCCTTTGAAGAAAACCATTCGGGTGGTACTTTGGGCCAATGAAGAATATGGTTTATCCGGGGCGACTGCCTATCATGATGCCCATAAACATGAATTGAACAAACATATTTTAGGTGGTGAATCAGATTTTGGTGCAGGTATCATTTATGGCTTTGGTACTCGAGTGGCAGAAGCAGCCATGCCGATTGTTACAGCAATCACTGATATGCTCAAACCATTAAACATCAAATATACCAACAATCAGAGTTCTTCAGCACCTGATTTGATTCCATTAAGAAATGCAGGAATGGCGGTTTTTAGTTTGAAGCAAGACGGTACCAAATACTTTGATTACCACCATACAGCTAATGATACTTTAGATAAGATTGTTCCGGCTGAATTGGCTCAAAATGTAGCCGCTTGGGTGGTCGTGGTAGCAATGGCTGCCAACACTGAACATGATTTTGGTTTTGGTTTGTCAGATCCATCGAATTAACCCATTTAACGTTGTCTTAATCTAATTGTACATGACTTCTAACATGCGACTTTTTCTGCCATTATTGATACAATTATTACATTGTTAATTTAAAAGAGAGTAGCGTATGACAGATAAAATATCGATAGCCAAGTTCATCCCCATTGTGGTTGTTCTTATTCTGATTTTAATAGGTTCTAGATTTTGGGTCAGTGTGCCTGTTGGTCATGTGGCTGTGGCCACATTATTTGGAGAAGTACAAAAAGACACCTATCCTGAAGGGCTAACCATTCCGGTGAATCCTTTACTTAAATTCCATCAGTTTGATGTCAGGGAAAAAACCCATAAAGAAAAAGCCCAAGTACCATCACAAGACCAATTACAAACTTCTATTGAAGTCAGTGTTCAGTATCGTTTGAATGGAGATATGGCTTTTAACATATTGAAAGAAACAGGTAATGTTGACAGTATGATTTCGGTTCAATTGGTTCCAAAATTACGTTCATTACTCAGAGAGCAGGGTAAGTCAATTCGTCGAGCAGAAGATTTCTTTTTAGAAGAAACGCAAGTGCAGTTACAAACTGATTTAACTTTAGGTTTGGCAGAATACTTAGAACCTAAAGGGATCAGCGTTTCTGCGGTTTTGATTCGTGATATTTCATTGCCGCCATTTATTACCAAGGCGATTGAAGCGAAGAAAGAACGTGAGCAGGAAGTTGAAAAACAGAAAGCTGAGTTGGAACGTTACAGAACAGAACAGCAACAATTAGTGGCCCAAGCTGAAGCACAGAAAAAAGCTGCAGAACAGCAAGCAGAACAAAGACGTTTGTTGGCTGATGCTCAGGCGTATGAAATTGAAAAAATCAATACCGCGATTGGTAACAATCCTAACTATGTAAAACTCCAAGCATTAGAAGCACTGAAAAGTATTTCAAAGGATCCGGCTTCAAAAATATATTTCATTGACAGTGACTCACCACAACCATTGCCATTGATGCATTTATCAGATCCAAAATAATTGATATAAAATTTATTGATTGATATGACGAGTTGTTTTATTCGACTCGTCATGAATAACTATTAATTGAAATGGAATCGACTGAATGAAAGTATTTGACTTTAAGCCGCTTGAATCAAGCTATTTAAAAATTTCTAGAATCAGTTTTGCCATCGCTGCAATTTTGATTACCATACCATTTACCATCGGGTCGTCGGTTTTTTGGGATTTGAGCTGGGTTTGGCGCATTCCTGTGTTTTTTGTCATTTGGTTTTTCATTTATGCCCTGTATCACTGGTATTCGATTCATTGGTTCAAAGGCTATAAATACAAACTAACGGAAGCTGGGTTGAAAATTCACAAAGGTGTTTTTTGGCAACAGCAAAACATGGTGCCTAGGAATCGAGTTCAACACATTGACATCACCACAGGCCCACTTGAGCGAAGGTATGAATTGAGTAAGTTGGTGGTTCATACAGCAGGTACCCGAAATGCCACTGTTACATTACCAGGTTTGTTGCATCAAGATGCTGCTGATTTGCGCCAAGAATTGATCAACAGTAACCAAGCAGAAGACACGGTTTAATCCATGGAATTGAAAACAGCAGGGTACCGGTTACATAACATTTCTCCTTTGTTTTTATTTATAGAGGCGATTAAAAAGAGTGTAATACCATTATTATTCGGTATTGTAGGGACCAGTGGAGAAAAGCAAGATTTTATCATTATTGCCATTGCTGTCTTGGCATCGGTGATCACCATAGTACAGTTTTGGTTTTATCACTATTGGCTAGAAGAAGATCGCTTGGTGGTTAAAGAAGGTATTCTATTTAAGTCACTGAGGCAAGTTCCCTATGAGCGTATTCAGAACCTCAATATAGAAAAAAATATATTACATCGTTTATTCAATGTGGCTACATTACAAGTCGAATCGGCCTCAGGCGCCAAACCAGAGGCTGTTATCCGAGTAATTTCTGACCAACAAGTAGCGTATATTCAGCGGGTGATTAAAGAACGCGCTAAGGGAAGCGTTGAAAAAGGCGAGCAAACACAGGATGCGACTGTTGATAAGCCTATTGGTCCAGATGATGCATTGCCTTTATACCAAATGTCTAATCAAGACGTTACTACATTTGGTTTTATCTCACACCGAGCATTGTTGCCTATAGGTATTGTTGCCTCCGTTCTGTCACAAAATGACTATTACAGGAATAAATTTTTTAATGTAGTGGAAAAATTTGTCGGTCAATTACAAATTGAACGTTGGGCAATAACAGAATGGTTGTTGTATGGCCTGGGTTTTACATTGTTAACATTAATCACCATTTGGCTTTCCTCCATTTTGTTGGCTTTTTTGAAATTGTACCAATTTAATTTAAGCCGACAAGGCAATAACTTGCTGGCGCAAATGGGCTTACTGACAAAAATCACAGCGAACATACCGATCAAACGTATTCAGTTACTCAAAATTAAACATTCTCCATTACACCGCTATTTTAAAAAGGTGAGTGTGAAAATGGAAACAGCTGGAGGTGTGACCGAAAAAAGTGGTATCACTATGAGTTGGATAGCACCCTTAATTTCCAGGCCTGATGCACAGAATTTGGTTACCTCAATTCAACCAGAGGTGGATTGGAGTTCGATTAAGTGGAAGCGGTTAGAAGCACGTGCATGGAAAAGGGTATTTAAACGTGTGAGTTTTTTTATTTTCCTACCCATGACTCCTTTGGTGTATTTTTATCATGCCTGGGGTTTGTTGCTTTTGACTTTAATACCATTGGCGTTCATCTATGCCAAGGCCTATGTGAAAAAAGCTGGTTATGCCATTAATGACGAAATAATTGCTTACAGACATGGTGTGATTTTCCATACCATCAGTGTGGTTAAGGTGGCAAAAATACAAAACATATCTTATTTACAAACACCATTTGATCGTCGCAATGGCATGGCTCGAATCACAGTAGATACTGCTGGATCAAATCCAGTTTACCAAGACATCAATATTCATTATTTAGACGTCGAAAAGGTGCATGATTTGATGTCCAGGTTATCAACGCAGGTCAGTGTATCCAAATTTGTCTGGTAATCTTTGTTTGTATTAATGAATCAGGACAATATTCGATCTGTTTTATCTATGTTCATCCGATTAAAAAGGTAAGTCTAGATCAGCATCTACAGCCAGTAATTGGGTTCTGAATTCTTCTTTAATTTTATCGAGTGATTCTTGGTCATCAGCATCAAAACGAATCACCAAACAGGGTGTTGTGTTTGAACACCTAACTAAACCCCAGCCATGTGCAAAGTCCGCTCTGATTCCATCAATGGTGGTGATCTTAGCATCAGGGAATTCTGCTTTGATCAGGAATTTTTCCATAAATTTATAATGTGCGCCTTCATCCATGTGGACCTTAAGTTCTGGTGTGTTGACACTATTAGGTAAGGTGTCGAATACTTCTTGTGGCGTGTCAGTTTCTTGATCAAGGATTTCTAATAAACGTGCTGCGGCATATATACCATCGTCAAATCCAAACCAGCGTTCGTTGAAAAAGAAATGCCCGCTCATTTCACCAGCCAAAGCAGCATTGGTTTCTTTGAGCTTGGCTTTCATGAATGAATGTCCTGTTTTCCACATGATGGGCATTCCACCATGCTTAACAATTGATTTAGGTAATTTACCGGTACATTTGACATCGAAGATGATGCTTGAGCCAGGTTGGCGACTGAGCACATCTTTAGCAAAGAGCATCAACAGTCTGTCTGGGTTAATGATTTCGCCAGATTTGGTGACTACGCCTAACCTATCTCCATCGCCATCAAACGCAATGCCTAAATCGGCATCAACCGATTTGAGTGTTGTAATTAAATCTTGTAGGTTTTCAGGCACACTGGGGTCTGGGTGATGGTTTGGAAAATTACCATCTACCTCACAATGCAAGGGAATCACATTACAACCAATTTCTTCAAGCACTTCAGGGCCTAAAACACCAGGTATACCATTGCCGCAGTCTACCACCACAGTGGGCTCGTTTTCTAGTTGAATTTCTGAACTGATATAATCAACATAATCATCAGCGATATCTAACTCTTGAACGGTTCCTTCACCAGTTAATAAATTTCCACTGGCAATCATGTCATATAAATTGGCAATTAACTTTCCAGCCAGCGTTTCGCCGTCTAGCATGATTTTCAAACCATTGTAGTTAGCTGGGTTATGGCTTCCAGTTAACATCACGCCAGAGCCGGTTTCTAAGTGGTGAGTTGAGAAATAAAGTACACCTGTAGGCACGGCACCTATGTTAATGACATCACAACCACTGCGTGTAATTCCAGCAATCAAAGCTTCTAACAAGCTGGGACCAGATAAACGACCATCACGAGCAACGACTATAGATTTTCGACCGCGATTTAAATTTTCTGATCCTATGGCATGACCAATTTGTTCTACAGCATCTTTGGTTAAGGTTTGATCTACAATGCCTCTGATGTCGTATGCTTTGAATATTGAACGGTCGGGTAAGTCATTAGGTTTGACTTGCGCAATAGCGGCCTGGGGTTTGTCTGTGTCTTTTTTGGTTTCATCCATATGGGTTATAGCTTCTGTGGTTTCTGGTTTGGATTGATGAACGTAAACACGTTCCTCTTGGTCAGATTGTTTTTTAGATTTTAAAAATTCAATCCGTTGTTTGCGTTTGATGAAGGTTAAAACAGCAAGTATTAATGAGGCAAGAAATGCCACTGCACTGCTGAAATAAGATAAGCTGAATAAACCAGTGTAATTTTTTTCAACGGCATAAGACACAAAGAAATTCGAGTTAGGTACACTGGTTTGTTGAAAACTGGTTGCTGAATTTGGATTAACTTTGCCCCATTTTTGTAGTTCTATGTTGCTGTATTGGCCCGATTGTTGGCTTAAGACCAATTCGCTTTTTTCGAACTGTAATTGTTGTGGTTTAATGATCATTTCAACAGGATAACTGACTACCACATAAGCTTGTTCAGGTTTTTGAATGTAAACAAAATTAAGGTATTGGTTACTTTGGCCATAGAGATGAATTTCTGGCAGTTGTTCTTGTTGTGTTTCACTCGTGGTTTTCAACATGTCCAAGGTGGCAAAATTGATGCCAGGAAAGACTGTGTTGGGTTGTACGTCGTCTACTGGCTCTAAAATTCTTAAGACTCTTAATGTATGTTCAATTTCACTTTTAATTAACTCATCAATATTTTCGGCATCAGGGTTGTTGGCTATGATTCGGGCAGCCAGAGACTTAACTTCATCAGTTCTTTGCTGTACTGAAGATGCCAGCTCCTGGCTTTGGTTTTTGAGTTGGGACAGCGCGTTGGATTCAAAAAAATTATTTTTCAATATATAGCCAAAGAGTAAAGCACAGAGTGTTGCGATAACAAAACCGCTGGTCCATAGAAGTTCATCGCCCAAGTTATGTTTAGGCTTATTTACACTGGCTTTTTGACCGGTGTCACTTTCATCATCACTTTTTTCAGTTTTTTTTATTTTTGAAAATAAATTATTAATATCCACTTATTTAACTCCTGTATGTCCGAAGCCACCTTCCCCTCGAAGTGTGTTATCAAAAGATTCAACTGGGTTGAACTTAACTTGAATAATTGGTATGAAAGCCAATTGTGCCAGCCTATCACCCCTGTTAAGGTTATATGTGGTGTTGGAACGGTTCCAACATGAAACAAACAGTTGCCCTTGATAATCGGCATCTATCAAACCGACTAAATTTCCCAATACGATGCCGTGCTTATGGCCTAAACCAGAACGTGGCAAGATGACTGCAGCCAAATTAGGATCTTTGATATGGACAGCAATGCCAGTTGGAATCAATTGAGTATCACCGGCTTCAATAGCCAAAGGTTCATCTATACAGGCTCTTAAGTCCAAGCCTGCTGCCCCAGTGGTGCTGTAATCTGGTAAGCCAAATTCAGTAATGAATTCAGGTGCCATTATTTTTAAGTCAACAGGGTGCATCAATGCCATCAAAGATTAAATAAGCTTAGATTTTAAACCACCTGTGCAAAAATCTCCAATGTTATGCTTTCTTACACACAAGTAAGAATAGATTGGCAGTTAAATATCAAAAATATGTTTAATATCATCATTTTTTGTCACATATTTCATGAAAATTCAAAAGCCTATAAACTCCGAAATCCAAGCTATAAAACCACTGATGCCCCGTGAAAAGTTGGTTCAAAAAGGCTCGACCACTTTGACTGATGCTGAGTTGTTGGCTGTTTTTTTAAGAACAGGATTGGCTGGCAAAACGGTCATCCAATTGGCAGAAGAACTGTTGAACCATTTTGGTGGTATTAAACAAATTATCAGTGCTTCATTTGAGGATTTTTGTGCCATAAAAGGTTTAGGTTTAGCAAAATACACACAATTCCAAGCAGCCAGTGAACTGGTTAAGCGAGCCATTAATCAAGGATTTAATGGCCAAACTTGTTTCAATGAACCTACCGTGGTTAATGAATTTTTATTAGCCAATTTTGAGCAGACCGGACACGAGCGGTTTGCAGGGTTGTTCCTGAACAGCAAGAATCATTTGATTAAATTTGATTACTTATTTAATGGTGGTATCAATTCAGCTCAAGTTTATCCCAGAACAATTGCGCAGTTTTGCCTTAAGTACAATGCCGCAGCAGTTATTTTTGCGCACAACCACCCTTCAGGAGATGTTAATCCAAGTCAGTCTGATATCAAAATAACCCAACGACTTAAACAAACCTTAGATCTGATAGATGTCAAAGTTTTAGATCATTTTATTGTTGGTGCGAGCAAAACATTTTCAATGGCCAGTCACCAAATGATATGATTTTTAAGTCATAATTTGTTAAGCTATGTACCAAATAGAAAAAGTATATATAGGTCTGTGTTTGGAAATAGATTAAATCCAGTTGCCCGAGCTGAAAAGTACATAGAGAAAGGTAATTATAAAAAGGCCATGAAAATATTGGCCAACACCTTTAAAAAATATCCCAATAGTCTGGATTTGGCTCGTCTACGCTTCGAATATGGCAAGTATATACCATTCGATGATTTCCACCACCAAGCAGCCATAGACTATTTCACCTTACAAATGCAATTTGATGTTTCTGGTGAAAAGATTCATGCTGATTTTGTTAAATACATGACCACCACTCAAGGGCGTATTCAATTAGACAATGAAACACTGGTTAAGCTTTCTGTGGTTTTTGCTGCCAATGGTTTTGAAAACAACGCGGTATATATCATTAATAATATGATTCGAAAAGAATGTGAACTGCCAGAATTTGTGGATGCTTTAGTAGCTATCATCAATTTTCTGGAAGAAAAAGGTGCTGAGAAGAAAACTGCCAGTTATAAAAATTATTTAAAATGGCATTATCCCGATCATGAAATGACGCGGTACATCATATCTAAAAAGAACAAAGCCACATAAACTCTGACGACTGATCCCATCAGTTAATTACGGCTGAAATAAATTGTGATTCTAAATTTTAAATGAATAATTTCGCGTACTATTTGATTGGTAAAAGCAAAGCTGTAAATAAAAATTGACTTTCTTGGCTGATTGTATGAGGTTGCAATTAAACATAAATCTTGGATTCAAGTAATAAGTGCAATTTAGTTATGCAGCGAGTAAATCGACTCGTTGCCCGTTAAATATTTCACCAGGTGATCGGTAATCTCTGGTTTTTCTTGGCCTACTATTAAGCTGATCCATCACATATTTTAATTGCTCATCATTGACTTGGTTAAAGTCAGTACCCTTAGGGAAATACTGCCTTATCAGGCCATTAGTGTTCTCGTTA
>CALDFB010000028.1 GCA_937942365.1 uncultured Marinicella sp.
CAGGTTGGTGTAGAAAAATCATCTATCACTTATTTCAGCTGGGCCGCTTTGGGTTATTCATTTAAGTATTTGTGGTCACCTTTGGTTGACCGACTACCCATTCCTGTTCTCACTGCAAAAATGGGTCAAAGAAGGGCTTGGCTCTTGCTGATACAACTGATGATTATATTGGCCATTTCATTGATGGCCTTCACTGACCCTGCACAAAGTGCTCAAGCCCTCACCCAAATGGCTTTAGCTGTGACTCTGCTTGGATTTTCTGCTGCCACCCAAGATATTTTAATTGATGCCTGGCGGATTGAAGCATCGACTGATAAAGACATAGCAATGCTGTCATCTGTCTATACGGTAGGTTATCGACTCGGTATGCTCACCTCTGGTGCCGGAGCGCTCTATGTTGCTGCTTATTTTGGCACCAGTATGGAATATTACAACTACACTGCTTGGCAAATCAGCTACCTATCTATGGCAGCCACTATTTTGGTTGGAATTGCCACCACTTTATGGATTAAAGAACCGCAAAAAGCCAAGTCACTGGTTCACAGCACTCAAGATTACTTAGCAGTGATTTTAATTTTTATTATCGGTATTGCTGTGGTGATTACAGTTTATCGCACACTCTCATCATTCACTGAGCAAATCCAAAACATGCTGCTTCAATGGTTAGACAACAAACCATTAACCAGCCTACTGACAACAATGTTCCAATTAGGCACATCATTATTCTTCGCAGTTGTATCGACATTGGTCACTGCCAAAACACCCATAGTGAATACCGCCATGATCAAAGAAGTCTATTGGCACCCAGTACATGACTTATTCAAAAGACACAAAAAGCATATTTGGCTTTTGGTTGGCATCATCTGCACTTATCGCATTGCCGATATCGTTATGGGAGTAACAGCCAACCTGTTTTACCAATACAAAGGTTTCGATTTAGATGAAATTGCCAGTATTGTTAAAACTTTTGGCTTAATCATGACCATCAGCGGCGGAATAGTAGGTGGTTTTTTGGTAGTTAGGTATGGCATCATGAAAATTATGATCATAGCAGCCATTTTATCGGCTGCCACTAATTTACTGTTCATGATCATGGATGGCATGGAAAAAAGCCTGGTCTACTTAACATTTATGATCAGCGCGGATAACTTATCACAAGGCATGGCATTAACTGCATTTGTTGGCTTTTTATCTCTTTTAGTTAACCGCCAATTCACAGCCGTTCAGTATGCCATGTTCTCATCAGTCATGACTTTATTTCCTAAAATTCTCGGTGGTTATTCCGGTGGTATGGTTGAACAAATGGGCTATGCCAACTTTTACTTAATGACCGCCATCATTGGGATTCCGGTGGTATTGATGTTGATGTATGCGGTGAAAATCAACGCGTTCGAATTCACAGGCCAAGGTCAGGACAAAGATCAGCAGTAAAACTTGTCAATAAGCACCTTGTGTTCATCTGCTGTTATAATGCCATTTTTTCACAATACCCATTGATCATGACTGAGAATACAGTTGAATTTCCCAAAGAATCCAAAGTCATCATGATTCCTGGCCCCGCAGGTCAGTTAGAATGCCTGACTGCACCACCAGAAGCGGATGCTGTGGATAAAAACCGCATGGCTTTGATTTGTCACCCCCACCCTTTATATGGTGGCACCATGCGCAATAAAGTCACCCACATGCTGGAAAAAGCCTTTCGAGATATGGGCGCGCATACGGTCAGATTTAACTTTCGTGGTGTGGGCGAATCTGATGGTGTGTTTGATGACGGGGTGGGCGAAGCTGATGATTTATTGGCTGTATTTGAATGGGCCAAGACTGCCATGCCACATTGTAAATTTTGGCTGGCTGGATTTTCATTTGGTTCTTATGTTGCCCTGCGGGCAGTTCATGATATAGATCCGGAACAGTTTGTTACCGTTGCCCCACCTGTTGAACGTTATGACTACACCGAATTGACTCCTCCGACATGTCCTTGGTTGGTGGTACAAGGTGATGAAGATGACGTGGTCAGCCCAAGAGCTGTATACGAGTATGTAGAACAACAAGACCCCAAGCCACAGTTAATCACCATGAAAGCCGGACATTTTTTTCATCGACGCTTATTGGACCTCAAAGGCGCCATAAAGAACGGTATCTTAAGACAAGTTAATACCTAAGACTCACATCAGAAGATGTCAAAACTTAGCCCCAAAGCACAATATCTACACGAAATTGAAAGTGGCGTTATCTGGCGTGATGAATTACAAGCCCAAGTGGTGGATGAATTTGAACGTTTATACCAAGATTTCATTTCACCCAAAAATAACGCATGGTCGGTATCTCGCTTGTGGAAAAAAACCACAGCACCCAAAGGCCTCTATATATATGGCTCAGTGGGCCGTGGAAAAACACATCTGATGGATTTATTCTATGAGACACTGCCAGAGACCATAGGTAAACAACGACAACATTACCACGAGTTCATGTTGTGGTTACATCACCAACTGCGCCAACAAAGCCAAGTAACAAATCCACTGGAAAAAATCTGTAAATCTCTGTCAAAAGAAGTTCAAGTTTTGTGCTTGGACGAGTTTTTGGTGAATGACATTGCCAATGCCATGTTATTAGCAGGTATGTTAAAAGCCTTCAGTCAATATGGCATCGCTTTGGTAACCACATCCAATGTTAAACCTGATGATTTATACAAAGATGGGCTACAACGGGCTAAATTTTTACCTGCCATCGGTTGGATCAACACCCATATGCAAGTCATGCATTTAGATGGTGAACAAGACTACAGACAACAAGACACAGCAGATAACCAACACGAACACTGGTACTTTCCTATCAATGATTCTAGTTTCAATCGATTGCATGAAAGGTATCAAATACTGACAGAACAGCATCACTATTCAGATGCGAATTGGCTCATCAATGACCGTGAACTCAAAGTGGTCAAATTCGCCCACGACACACTTTGGTGTGACTTCGACACGTTATGTAAGGATGCCAGAAACGCTGCTGATTATATCCATATTGCTGAAAAAATTAAGACCTTAGTTATCACCAACATACCCAGCATGTCTGTTGATAATGACAACGAAGCGCGTCGATTTATTACGCTGATTGATGTGATGTACGAACAGGAAGTCAAGATTGTGGCCCAAGCTGCTTGTCATTATAAAATGATCTATAGCGGTAAAAAGATGGCATTTGAATTTGAACGTGCTGCTTCCAGGCTTGCTGAACTATTGGTCGATAGTTAATTCATCAATTGTTTATCGAGTTAAAGGTAAACCTCTCGCTAAAGCTAAGTATTGTGTTAGGTGGTTTTTTGTCAACACAGGGCGGTTATTTTCTGAATTAAGGTGAACAAACTCAACTTGTTCAGCCATGGCTTGAGCCAGTGCTTTGTTTTTACCCTTTAAATTTTCAACATAGTAAGCCATGCTTTTTTCAAGGCTGTAGGTGATGACATGAATTTTTTGAAGTGAAGGGGCATCAAAAACTTTGATCTTTTTCAGTTCTGCAGTTTTATCCAAAAAAACTTTTTCTGCTGCTTCAAGCGTGGTCAAATCTGCTGGTTTTAAATGCTTTACAGGCTTTTCATTTTCAACTTTTGTAGCAAGTGACGCCATCGATAAAGACAGCAATACAATAATCAAGTTTAATTTTTTCATCTACTTCTCTGTTGTATGGTGATATGTATAATTTGGGTTGTCAGTATTTTAACCATATTAATGATAATAATTATCATTCCCAAATTATACTCAATATTCACCAATTTAGTAAGTGCCAAGAATAAAGGATGTGAATAATTATAAAACCAATCTATTGTTTACTACAAGTTAATAGGATTGCCAGTAAAACTTTCTACAAGCTTCCTATTGATAAGTAAAAATCATGCAGTAGTTATCGACACCTAAGCCCTCTTAACCAAATATAGAACCAATAAAATCAAGAATACCAGCAAACACTTCCATTAAGCCATCGAAAAATGCTTCAAAAAATCCACCAATCATTTCCAAAATCCCATCACCAGTCATGATACCAGGCACTGCAAGTCCAAGGACGGCCGATGTGATTATCGCTCCTGAATAAAGATTAATCCCGACAAATAAGACATATAAACCAGCCCCTAGTAATAAAAATGCTGAAAGTGATGACAGTATACGCAAGTCGATTGACTTCTCTTTTCTTTTGGACATGAAGAACTCCTTTTTATCGTCAATTAAAAAAATCAAATTGATTATACCTTACAAAAAAATCCATGTACTAAATAATAGGTAACTTGTTCAATAACCTGTTTATTCCGCATCATGAATGTATGTGTAACTGGTAAACTGATGTGATCATTCATGCCTTCTACCTTTGTACTCTCAACAGATACTTTTCCATCATCAGGGTTAGGCAAGTAATTGGAAAGAATTAAATTCATACTGCGGGTACCCGCAATCACCCCTAAATCAAATGTCACGGGGCCTAAGCTGTTGGGTACGCTTTCAGTATGTGTCCCTAGTTGCATACCTGCAGGCCCGTTCATCCACTTAAAACCGGGCACATTTTTTAAGTGATCAACCACTTCACTGCCCTTATTTGGAGGCCCTAGCATGACCACACGCCCCAGGTTTTCAATGTCATTGTACTGCGTGTAATAGCGTAATAAGATGCCGCCCATTGAATGGGTAACGAAATGAACTTTCTTACATGTAATACATTGGTTTAACGCCTGTGGCACCACGCTCATAGCCAGTGATTCAATGTTATGCTGAGTAGAATCATACCCTTGATTGACCACAGCATACCCTGAGTTTGAAAGTGATTCAGCCAACTTTGACATACTGCTCTCAGAACGTGCCAGCCCATGCAATAGAATCACACACTCTTTAGCTTGAGTTTGCGGTGTGGTAAATACCGTCATAATTATCAACACTGTAATTTTCAACATGCTCAAAGCATAATTGTTTTTTATTGATTTTTACTGATAAACAACCTAGGTATTATCAGTTGCTACCAAGGTACTGTTTTAATTAAATGATGTAGTTATTTCGCTGCCGTCACTCCAGCAGAACCAATAGGTAAGAAATCCATTCTAATAGCACGCTAATGAGAAATACGGTGTGCTTAGTTGAAATCATTCAGCAACAGTCCTTTGTTGCTAAATGACCTTCCCGAGTTTTTAAATGTTATTCAAATCCATTCTTAAAAATCACATCATTACTTAAACCATAAACCTCTTGAGACATTTCACTGGTTTGTCCGGCCCAAGCGTTGGGCAAAACATCATCGGCCACTGAAGTACTGGTGGTGCGGATACCAAAACCATCAGATATAGGCGCACCTAAAGTAAAGGTAAAGTCACCATTGGCATCAGCTACAGTAGAACCCAAATGGGCCAATGCTTCTTCATTGGCATCATCATCATCCAAGTAAAGGTCAATGATGCAATTTGGACATGGACTTGGGTCGCCCAAAATGTTGTCTTGATGACTGCGACCAACAACATTTACGCCACTGATACTGGTGATTTCAGCCGCTTCAAACAACTTCAAAGGTGTAGTCAACATAGGCCCCATTTCGAAATACTTTTCTGGACCATTGATTACTATATTGCCACGAATGGTGTTACCACCATCTAAAAATGAATTAACAGTGGTATCCGTCCACAAGATCGCTCCTTTAGAATTCTCAAAACCATTTCTTGAAGAATCAATGATATTATTTAATACCATGTGACCGTTGTTGCTTTGTGTCGGCGCGTCTCTTTGAGTTGACATTTTAATACCTTGGCCACAAACCCCCACACTCATGCCATTGATGTCTTGACCTACAACATTATTTTGTACTGTATGTAAACGACCGAAAACTTCTAATGCAACTGGCGGTGTGGAATTGGTGCTGCGGATGTTTTGCATCCCAGCAATGACATTATCTTCTATAAGTAAGCCCGTTCCAGCAGCTGATATGCCGGCGCCGCCAAACCATTCACTCGGATCTAAGTCGTTGACATTTGGACTGATGGTTGTAAATGTTCGACAAAGAAACTCTTCAGGCACAGTTGGTACTTCGCCATTGATGTTGGTACCTATCCAATTATTGAGGACTTGTACTCCAGTAGTGGCTGAATTAACTTCCACCGCATAAGTACTTGCCCCAGTGATGATGTTATTTTGCACCAACAAATTATCACCCTTAAGAGTCGATAGAACCCCGTTATTGCCAGCCAGGCCATCAATGTCGAATTGTGTATCAGCTAAAAACACTTCTGTTCCACTGGGCGCTAAGCCCCAGGTATTATTTTGAAACGTAATATCAGCTTCTTTAGCAAAGACGCTCATACCACCGTAAAACCCCAGGTTTTCAATAATCACTTCACTCAATTCTATTTCCAAAGTTTTACCACTTTCTATCATAATTACAGGCATTTCATTATTGCCTTGTACATCAACTTGTGGCCCGCGAATGGTGACCTCACCTAAAACGTCGGTTATGGTTTGAGGGAACAGACCAAAATCACTGGTGTTACTTGCATCAGAAACCGGCAAAACCCACTGGCCATTAGAGAACTGACCATCATCCGCATCACCGTTTGATTCATTCAAGCCAGTAAAAACGATTGTTACTGGAGCACACCCATCACAAAAATCATCATTGGCTATCGCACCAGCTTCTCGTAACGCACGCCTGAAAGTACATTTACCAGCTCCCGAACCTGTGGTATCAGGAAAAAAGAAAGCGCCCTGGGTGTAATCACAGGTGTGGTTGTTATTGGTCGGCTCCTCATCAAGCGCCCAATCAACGATTATGGTTGTTTGCGCATGCAGCACAGATGTAACTGCCATGAACAACATGGTTATGGTTAAAAATTTTAACTTTTTCAAAACGTAAGCTCCTATTTATAATAATTAATTTCCAACAACCTCAAAACGTACCAGCGGAGGTTGTTTCTATAGGCTGCATTTTAGGTTTTTGACTTTTATCAAACTTGAAAACATTCTGAAATTATTATGAAATTTTTATGAAAAACATGCGTTACCCCGCTATTCAGGGGCTTTTAAAGCTGGGCTAAACTTTTATCTAGTCAATTACTTGATACAAAAAAATAAATGTCTTCACCTGGGCGAATTTGAGCCATTTGGGACAATTGGTCATGATTGACCACTAAAATCCGTGGATAACCACCTGTGGTTTGCGCATCTTTCATGGCCAATATAGTTTGGCCATCTGGTGTCACCTGCAAACTTCCAGCAACCAATCCAGAGCTACTCATACTGAAATTATTCGGCGCTGTGATTGGATCAGCACTTAATCTAAAACCTTGGCGGTTACTGTCGTGGGTTATTTGATAGGCTTGGCCCAAAGCTTGCCTGATCGAAGTTGGCGTGAAGTGGTCAACCTCAGGACCTGGCATGGCCCTGAGCACATGAATGGATTGTGGTTTGATTTTTTTCCATAATGGCTTATGTTTAACCACGGTTAAACCAGGCCGCTTTAAATTCAGGACATCACCTGTCTTCAGTGCTCGACCTGAATGGCCTCCTAATTTAGCCACAGATAAAGTACTCATGCTTTCACCAAGTAATGGCACTGCAAAAGACCCAGCAAAAGCCATATATGCCCTTACACCAATGAGTAAACGTCCCATTTTAAAATGATCACCTGAATTAAGTTGTATGGTCTTATCAAGCCTGATCGACTGACCATTAACAAAACATTCAAATTCAGCGCCTGCCAATGCCATTGAACAAGTGGTGTGACAGATGAACTCTACCCCAGTCCAGGTCATTTCTAACAATCCGGCGCCCAACTGATTACCCACCATCCAATTGGCCAAATTTGCAGAGTATTCATCCATATAACCCGACATGGGAACACCCAGGTGGGCCAGTCCAGTCCGGCCTTTATCTTGAATCGTGGTATAACTGCCGGCTTGAATCAGTTCAATGTACATTACTCTCATCCAAACTATAAAATTCTTCAAGGCAAATTGAGCTGAACTTCACTTCATCCAACGGGTTTAATGTCATGGGCTGTGATTGATTTTTCCAACTCAATAAACTGACTGGTGTGCGACCTATCACATGCCAACCGCCAGGGCTCTGTAACGAATATATACCTGTTTGATGATTGGCAATGGCTATACTGCCCGCTTCAACCTGTAATGCTGGCGTGCTTTTTCGCGACAGGTTCAAAGTTGAATGAGTACCTGACAAATAAGCAAAACCGGGCAAAAAGCCGAGCATATCCACACGATAAATGGCTTGGGTGTGATAATCAATCAATTTTGGGTGACTTAAATTCAGCTGTTGACAAACTTTAGATAGATCAGGCGCAACAGTTTGATCATAACAAACTGGAATTTCATGAAAACCAACCGAGATGCCTTGTAGACTGACTTGATCTACACGTTGAGTAATCTCTTGCAGTAAGTCTTCAGTCATCTCAACTGGAGCTGCAAAAACCAACACCAAATTGTCAGTTGCTGGGATGACATTGACTAATTTTACCAAGGACATTTTAAGCGCTTCACCAGTCAAAAAATCTTTTACCAACATATGAATGGCTAGTTGCAATTGATTTGATGGATTAAATTGAAGCAAAATACCACAATCACCGTTGCTCAGTATATGCTTGATCTTTAATTCAGACATTGTGAGCGAACTGCTGACGCAACAAAACTTTGGCATCAGGTGCTTTGATTTTAAAACCAGCTGTTGTTAAACCTTGTTGTAATACCTTAGCCGTATATTCAGCATGTTGATGATCCCCATGTAAGCATAATGTATCAATTTCAATGGCCACATGTTCACCAGAAACAGCCGCTATTTGACCTGTCTGTAATAATTCAATGACTCGCTGTAGCATCGTATCAGCAGCATCAATAACAGCACCTGGTTCACCACGCGGGTGCAATGTTTTATCACGGGTATAAGCCCTGTCAGCGAAACCTTCCGCCACAAAAACCAGCCCCAGTTGTTGAGCCGCTTGTGCCATCATTGAATGAGCCAAACCATAAAACAGAATGTTGATATCTATGTCTGCAATGACTTCAGCTAACAACAAAGCCAATTTAAGGTCAATCGCAGCTTGATTATACAGAGCACCATGAGGTTTCACATGGGCCATGGTCAAACCTTTTGAGTCAGTCACTTTTTTAACCATCATAATTTGATCATGCAAGATAGGGCCTAACTGTGCCGGTGGAATTTTCATCAATTTCCGGCCAAAATGAGCCCGGTCGGGAAAAGACGGATGTGCACCAACACTGACATGATTCTTTTTAGCGGATAAGACAGTTTGCTCAATGACATTGAGATTACCTGCATGGGCTCCACAAGCAATGTTACATGAGCTGATGAAAGGCATGATCGCTTCATCTTTGACTCCCTCATACAATTCATTGTATTCACCCAAATCACAATTTAAGTCGATTGACTGTTGCATAAACTGATGAATTAACTTTTAGTTGAAAGCAAAATACAGTGATTTCCCACCTAAAAACAAGGTTACCAAAATCACCAAAAGGCCCAATAAATTATGCACCCAGGTATTTTTATAGGCGCCCAATAAATCCGACTTATTCATCACATAAAGCAAGAAAGCAGCCAACAATGGTAATAAAATACCATTGGCCACTTGAGCAAACCAAATGATGGTTATCGGTTTATAACCAGATAACGATAAAGCCAACCCACTACAAAGGACAATCGCCCAAGCCAATTTAAATCGAAAATCCTTACCATCAGTTGACCAATTCAACATACCAGCCACCGCATAAGCCGCTGCCAATGGAGCTGTAATTGCAGATGAAATACCTGCTGCAAATAACCCAACACCCATAGAGATTGATGCCCATGGACCCAACAAAGGCTCTAACTGCACTGACATATCTGCTGCTGAATTAATTTCAATTTGTTGTCCAAAGAAAGCGGCAGCTGCCGATGAAATGATGGCCAAAGATATTAAACCACCTAAACCAATTGAAATGACCGTATCTTTTCTGACTTGAGGCAGATCCTCGGCCTGATGCCATTTATTTTTTACCGCAGATGCATGTAAAAACAAATTATACGGAACCACAGTTGTTCCTACCAAAGCAATCACAGTCAACCAAGCACCTTCTGGCACCTCTGGACTCAGCCCACTGAATAATGCACTCACATCAGGTTTGGTCATGAAAAAAGTGGTCACAAATGCGAAACTCATCAGCAGCACCAAACCAATCAATGCTTTTTCCAGTACAGCATAATTGCCTTGAAACAATACCAAAAATGCAATGCCTGTGATCAAAATCGGCCAAGGAAAATGCCACTCAGGCACTATCGCCGCTATACCCAAAGCAGCGCCTGCAATATTTCCACCCTCATACGCGCTGTTACCAATAAATATAGCCAAAGCAACCAGTGCAAAAACGGTTGTTTTTATGATTGGGTTTTGGAATTGTGACTGCAAGATTTCACCCAAACCTTGCTGCGTGATTACGCCCAGTCGAGCTGACATCTCTTGTAATAACATACATGCCACAGTAGAAAATACCAATGCCCAAATCAATGCATAGCCAAAATTGGCACCAGCTAACGTGCATGTAGT
>CALDFB010000029.1 GCA_937942365.1 uncultured Marinicella sp.
TTTTTAACGATAACCACATCATGTTACAAGTCAAAGCAGGCGAAGTTCAAAAGCTGGGTTTGTTGTATGAGCAACATAAAAAAGCGTTGTATGGTTTCTTTTATAAAATGAGCCACTCGAACACTTTAAGTGAAGATTTGGTACAAATTGTATTCACTAAGATTTTGCAATCCAAACACACTTTTGTCGGAGATGGGAAGTTCATTACTTGGATGTTTCACATTGCTCGAAATGCTTTGCATGACCACTACAGAAAAAACAAGCATGCGCATTTGGCTGTTGTTGAAGAGCAGGGTGAGCATGTGGCTGCAAAGGAGGATGCAGAGAGTCAATTTGAATCTGATCAAACCATTGAACAACTTTTTATAGCAATCGATTTGTTGAGTTTAGAGAAAAAAGAGTTGTTAGTGATGAGTCGTTTTGAAAATTTGAAGTACAAAGAAATTGGTGAAATTATGGGTTGTTCAGAAGGTGCGGTAAAAATGAAGATACGCCGAACTTTGATTGAATTGAAAGAATTATATACCCGAATAGCAGCAGGAGAAACACATGTGGCCTAAAGACCCCGATCCGCAAATGGTTGAACTAAAAATGATGGACTACATTGCTGGTCGAATGACAGCAGAAGAGACCAATGAGTTTGATCAATTGATTGTCCAAAATCCGAGCTACAACGAAGATATGCTTAAATTAAAGGAAATGATGCAGTTGATGGAACAACATGACCGAGTTGAAATCCCGGAGCCATCTGCTCAAATGGATGAAGCTTTCTATACCATGTTAAATACTGAGATTGAGCAGCTGGATAAATCGTCAACAAGCCTATGGCATAAGCTCAATTTTTGGTTCCAGTTACCACAGTTACGAAAAGCTGCTTATGGTTTCTCATTTATGTTTTTAGGTGTGTTTATTGGTCATTATTTGCATTTACTCAATGGCCAATCAGATTTAGAAGCAGAACGTTTAGCGATAAAAGATCAACAAATCCAAGCTTTAACAGTACTTTCATTGTTGGATATGCCATCGGCCAATAAGCGTTTGATGGCGGTTAATTTAGCCAGTATGAGTGCTCGACCTAATGAATCTGTGGTCGATGCTTTACTGGTGACCCTCAAACAAGACAGCAATGTTAATGTACGCTTGGAAGCATTGGAGGTATTGGCACAACACACAGCGCTTAGTTCGGTGCGCACTGGTTTGGTTCAAGCCATTAACTTTCAAGATTCGCCCATGGTGCAAATAGCTATGGCTAACTTGATGCAACAAATGGGTGAACAGCAGGCCGTAGAACCCATCCGCCGCTTGCTAGAAGAACCTAAGCTGATAGAGCCAGTCAGGATCAAGCTGAACGAAACGGTCAACGATTTAATCTGATTGTATTTTACTGGAGATAATCATGAAAACACGCATAAAAACTGACACAAAAACGAAATTACTGATGTTAATCCTGATACTGGGCTTGTTGTCTCAATACAATTTGGTGACAGCTAAATCAAAGCACTTTCGTTTGTCAGCAAAGCTCGAACAGACCGAAGTTATTAATGAGTTAATGAAGTTTGATGCGTCGGATGAAAATGTAAAAGCCAACTCTAATCACCTCACTATTTTCAATGTGTATGGATCAGTAAGTGTTGAAGGCTATGACGGTGATGAGGTTTTGATTGAAGCGACCAAGCAGGTATTTGCCAATAACTCAAATGCGCTTGTAGAAGGTTTGGATGAAATTGGTTTGAAATTTGAACTGCTTGATCAAAATATGTATGTATATTTGGATTCACCTTATACTTATTTTGATCGTGAAGAAGGTTTGATCTGGCACAGTGACACCTGTTGGAAGCGCAATGACTGTTCGCGTAGACACAAACGTAAAGACTATAAATACCATATGGATATAACAGTTAGGGTACCAGAAAACACCAACCTTAAGGTGTCAACCATTAACAATGGTGACATCAAAATTTCAGGTGTTGATGCCAAAGAGATCCATGTGAATAACATCAATGGTGCCATTGATATGGAGGATGTGGCTGGCCAAACCACAGCCAATGCGATTAATCAAGACATCAACATTACATACAGAAATAACCCCACTGCTGATTCGAGCTATGAATCTATTAACGGTGACTTAAACATTAAATACGCAGGTCAGCCCAACGCCATCGTGGTTTATCATACCATGCATGGTGAGTTGTATTCTGCCTATGATGTTTCGATGCTGCCAGCTCAAGTGCAGCGTACATCGAAGCGAAAAGAACATGGCATTCAATATAAATTAGACGCTGAAAGCCGATTACAAATCGGTAAAGGTGGACCGGAATATCGGTTTGAAACACTTAACGGCGACATCAAGATACAACGTCAATGATATCATTGACACCAGGAGAATAATGATGAAAAACAAACAACACATGATTTTGGCTTTAACGGCTTCACTAACCGCTATTTTTAGCCCCATTGTCTTTGCTCAAAATAAAGATATGTTCACGGAAGAAATAGTGATTCCACTCAGTAACCCAGGTCAAATTGGCACCTTAGAAGTCAATCA
>CALDFB010000030.1 GCA_937942365.1 uncultured Marinicella sp.
TTTCTGACTAAATGATCTTGAGGCACTAAATCCTCAAGGCTAACAAACTCATAACTAGACTGGATAGGAGACTGGTCTTTTAACATACATCTATTATAAAAAATCCCCACTCAAAAGTGGGGACTTTGTCAGCAGTCTGAGCCAGTCATATACTGGCCTTTTTTAACCATTGTTAAAGTAGTTACTTTATTCAAAGCCATTGGCAAAAATCAAGTCATCACCAACCATGGGGCAAGTGCCACCATCAACGAAAATACATTCGACCCATTCTGGGTGGTCGATGAAGGGATTTCTATTTAATTGTTTACCGAAAACAATGTCATTTCGAGCCCTTTCGATGTCATCTACAGGATCGGCAGCATGCCAGGCTAACAAGACCTCTAATATGCCCATATAAGGAGATCCGGTTTGAATCATGCCAACATCTGCTCGAGTTACTAATTCTAGATCAACTTCTCCAGTGATATCCCCTGAATACCTGACATCCATGTAAAACATGGCACGGGCTATGTCACCTTTTCTGAAATTCCATACTTCAAATGAGTTTCCATCAAACCAATTTGAATTCCCTGGGTATGTACCTGTACCACCACCAATGGTGTCCATAGCGGGTGTATTGGGATTTTCGTGCGCATCGGTGGCACGTTCGTTACACGAGGCATCACAATCATCAAAATAAAGATTACCTCGATCACTGTTGTAACCCACATCAGACATCATTAAATGGTGTGCATCTGTTCTGGCCACGTTATTACTGCCTAGCGCACCTGAACTGAAACCATAGGATTGTGGCCAAGTATGCTCACGGTTATAAGCTTGTTGGCCGCCACCTTGGAACGTATAATTATTGTTTTTATAAATCATCCAAACTTGTCCAGAAACACCAGGATCTGCATCTGCTTCAGACAAAATGCTCCAAGTGTCTTCAGAGACTGTCTGATCAGTACAGCTGGCTGTGTTACCTGAGCTCGGTCCGCTGTAATTGAAGCTACAGTGGTCATCAATGATTTCATGTAAAGAATCACGCAAGGTTTGTGCATTAGTGGGGTCAGCAGAGTCGTAGTAGCCGTCTAATGTGATGCAATCATCATTGGCTACTCCAGGTGAAGGTGTGAATGCTTTAAAACTGCTGGTATTTAATTGGCCTCCAGAACCATTGGTGCAGCGAATCAAAGACTCTGTGGCAGCATTGCCATTGGCATTCTCGTCAACCTGAGGTTGGCCCATATTGAGTAATGTCAGTAATTCAGCGTCATCAGCTTGTCCAGAATCATAAACGATGGCATCCATAATATCTGTAGATGTCAAAGCATCACCCACCATAAAATTGATTGAGTCTGAAGCATATAGTGCCACTGCATCTGCACCGTCTTCTAATGCATTATTGATCAGTAAATAACCATTTGCATTGGTCATCAAGCCATCTAAGCTGATGACAGCCGTTGATAAGTCAGTGTCGCCATCATATAAAACAAGGGTATACCCATCTGTAGCCGTATTTGGGTTTCCTAGTAACTCAATAAAATCTGCACCTGCTGAGACTGCATCGATCTCATTGATGACAAATTGAGCTATGGGTGGGGTGATGTTGGTGGCAGCGTTAGGTGTGGGTGTGTCTTCGCCAAAAGTAAAGTCAGTGTTCTCCGAAGTTTCATCACTGCCATTTATGCCATTACCATCAGATTGAGCCTCAGCACCTTCAGTTAAATCAATACGTTGCCAACTGTTACCACTGCTGTGTGCACCAGTTGCTACAGGTGTTTGGGAACTGATGGCTGTATCAGCTAAATAGGTTGAGTCTGTTGCATCGGCATCAGGTCCATCAATGGCAATACCTGTTTTGTCAATGGCTTCGACTTTATCACCCCATACTGCATAGTCTAAGTCTTGAACCAAGTCACTTAAGCCATCCCAATGCAATAGCACCACAACTTCACCATTGTCAGTTAACCCACCTTGATTACTGATAGAGCCAGTCACTGCTTCAAGCATATCAGGAATGGCATCTACAGTACCATCTTCAAATAATTCATAAGTTGGGTCAACACCATAGGTGTTGAAGAAATCATCAGAACCGGCCATCGAAATGGTTTGGTACTCACCCGCCGCAATGGTTGCTCCAGTTGGAAAGCGTGAATAAAAATCAGCAAAACCACCGCCGCCGCCTGCTCCTTCGACTAATTGGTAATAATAGACGTTGCCGTTTGAAAATGTGGCATCAGTTAAGTATACGTCAGTTAAATCTATGACATCAGAACCACTGTTATGTATTTCTACGAATTCACCTGCGGTTGGGGTTACTGTAATTTCGGTGATCAACAGATCTTCCAGTCCTGCATGAGATGTAAAAACTGTGCCCATGCACAATAAGGTGATGATTAGTTTCATGGTTCTCTAAACTCCGTAATTTATTGAAGGGGGTATTTTAACTTTATTAGTGCTTAAGTTTTAATGCTATCTATGATTAAAGTTCGTTTTTTTTGTAGTGAGCCAGTGGTATTTGAACTAGATAAAAAAGCAAAATAATTAAGAATCAACTGTATTTTCTATGTGGTTGAATGACTGGAAAAAACGATGCCATTTGCGGTGAATTTTTTTCTTTCGAAAATGTTCTGAATAATCGCATATTTTAATAAAGTCTGAATTAACAGCACCATCGATAATAACTAGTTTTTTTTCCCTGTCTTTGATATTCAAAAGGATGTTATCTGTGGCCAGATCGCTGAGATGAATTTGATGGTTCAATAGATATGTCTTTAATTGATCAAGCAAATGCTCAATTTTTTTTATGGGCATACCCTGCCGCAGATAATGTTGTAATGATCTAGAAATACTTCCATCACTATCAGTCACAAGGTCAAAAATGACGCCACAGCCTAATGAGGTATTAATGGTGCCATGAAATTGGGTTAAATGTGTATGTGGAATTTTTCGGGTTATGTACTGGCTGTAGTATTTAATTTCTCGACTGGATTGATTGTCGTTTTGAGACAATGTTTGATCGACTTTAATACATAGGTTCTCATCATACGGGTGCTTGTAACAGTATCTGCGACCACCACTGCCAATTAAGAGTTCTTGACTTAATGTAATGGGTTCTTTTTTATTACACATTAAACTATTTCCAGTCAGTTAATTTAATGAAGTATTTTAGGTGTTATTGATTAAATTGTGAAATCTTACTGGTCGAATAAACCAAGAACATGATTTGTCTTAATGCCAGGAAAAAGTGATTGAATTTTATTTTAAAATATTTGGCAAATTCTGTTGTTTAACTCAGTTCAACCAAATCAAGATCTCACTGGATGTATTAAAAGGCTGCATTAAACAGCCTTTTAATCGAGTAAACTCTCTATTAATTCGCTTCAAAGCCATTGGCAAAAATATCATCTTTGAATTTAATAGGTATTTCAAATACCGTTAAATTATTAACAGAGGCATCTGGTTCAGTACTTGAGACATCCGCAGTGTAGCCATATTTTGCTGGATCGAACAGCTCATCAGGTTGCATGATGACAGTAATGGTTACGCTTTCATCAGGGTCGATGGAACCTATATCACAAGTACTGGTTTGTCCTGTTTGGCTACATGACCCTTGAGTACTGAGCATGTTGATTAAAGTGACATCATCTGGCAGGGTGCCTGTGAACACAACATCAGTAGCCGTTAAACCAATGATGGGATCCTTTGGAGATTGATTGCTGACTTCGATGATGACCGCTGTCACTTCACCAGGTTCAGGGAAATTTTCAGGGTCTACCTCTTCATCTTGTAAGGTAACATCTACCATGGGTATCACTTCAATGTTGGCTTGTATAGGAGTGGATGTGAGTGATTGATCATCAATAACTTGCAGTGTAACAGTCTGAGAACCTGCTAAAAAGTAAGTGTGATCAGCAAAAATTTGCCCAGTACTGTTGAAAGTATTGGTCATCAGAGGATCCTCAGATGGTTGGTTTGGATCAACAGTTGGTGGGTCAGTCCTGCCATTATCAACCGTGCCATCACCCCAGGTGATTTGAACCGTGTGCTGTTGTCCTATATCAGGATCGGTAAATTCAGCAACCAATGGCAATGGATACCCCAGGCCTGCTTGGATGTCATTGCCCACAATTTTACCCTCAATCAAAGGCCACAATTGTTTCGGCAGCAGTTTTGAGTTTTCATCGGTAAAATTAACCACAGGTTGGTCGTTTACAGGTAGTATTTGAATACTTACAGTGGCTTCATTGGACTCGAATACACCGTCATTGACTTTAAAAGTGAATGAGTCTTGACCGTTAAAATCTGCATTCGGTGTATAGACGAGGTTCTCATCTGTACCGGTTAAAAAACCGTGTTGGGGCTCTGTTGTGATGATATAGTCAAGCGTATCTAAGCCATTAAAATCTATGCCTAATATGCCATCAGGATCAGCTGCTGATAACATGATGTTCACAGCCTCATCTTCACTGGTGGTCGCATCGCCAGCAAAAGATTCTGGGGCCCTGAAGTTTCTATTGATGTCAATGGTTGCTGTACCGATATTGCTGTCAACCAGGCCATCATTGGCCCTGTAAGAAAAGCCATCAACCCCCTGAAAGTCATTGTCAGAGGCGTAGGTGACTACCACACTGTCGTCTGTAATTTCTTTAAAAGGTGCCGTTTCAAAAACATGCATCAACTCTCGATCATTGTCCAATACATAAAACTGTGTTGCATTAACACTGATATCAAGTGGTCGTCCCATGTCACCTAAAACAAAACAACTGCCATCACAGGTTGATGCAGCTTCCCCTGCAAAATCTCCTAAAGGTGAGAAACGTTGAACTCGTGAGTTATCATAATCAGTCACATACAAGATGTCATTGTGATCCAAAGCAATACCAATCGGTGTATCAAATTGACCTTGTCCGGTTCCATGGCTACAAATACCGCCTCCTTGCGCACCACAATTACTGCCATTGGCTATTAAGTCTTCACATGGTGTGTCATCACTGCAGCTGTAACCAATACTTGTCTGGGTGTCATCATCACAGCCAGGTCCCGATTCACAACGCCCCATCCAACCAATGTGCTCACCAATGCTGATGGTGTTGCCGTCGTAAGTTGTGGCTGCAAATTTATGAATTCGATCCAATCCAGAATCAACCACATACAAATCGCCATTTGAATCTATTTCAATGTAAAAACCACGGCTGCTGCTGCCAGCAACATCTGGTGCTCCGGATAGAAAGTTCTCTGCATTTTTGAGTGTTCCTAGAAATGCAGGGTTAAAGTTGCCATCTGCACCATCAAAAATATAAACGCGTCTTTTATCGGTAGCAAAAATCAAACCTGTTTCACTGTCCATCGTGGCTCCCAGTAATCTGGGGTTGCCTAGGCTGACTGGAATGGTG
>CALDFB010000031.1 GCA_937942365.1 uncultured Marinicella sp.
GTGTCTTTTGCTTGTGGAAAGTTGAAATATTGGATCTTTAATAGATTATCAATAGCGTACAATCCTTTTTGAGATGCTACCCAAATTATTCCGTTTTGGTCTGATGTTATTTCTGAAATAAAATCTGAGTCAATGACATGTTCTGATTTTGATGTTGTGCTGAACTGAGTCAGTTTATTTTGATGATACCGAAATAAACCTTTGTTTCTGGTTGCAATCCAAAGCGCACCTTTTTTATCAAACAACAAATCATTAATAGAAGCTGATTCAATCAATGATTTGTTTGGCGCGTTGATTAGAAATGGCTTTAAATTAAATCCATCATATTGAAATATGCCAGAATCAGTACCTAATACAATAAAGCCTTGTTGATTTTGTGTGGTAGATCTAACCAATAATTGGCCGTATTCCAAGGGTGAGGGTAAGAAACTGAAACGTGCGATACTTGCTTGACTGAGCTGTATTATACTCAAAAGGCAAACACAACAAAATAAAGTGCAAAAATATTTTAGCTTATGAAGCTTATAACTTTTCAAACCATTTTCATAACCCGTGGTGCGTTTGGAGTATTTGTTATTAAAAAAATCATCAAACTACGTCGTTCCAGACGAGCCGGTAATCCAGTAGCTGGAATCCAGGTGCGTAATTTATCAGTTTCATCAGGTTCCATTATGAACTGAGCGTTTAAAAATCTAAGTTCATTCATAATGATCCATAAGTGAAAGAAATTTTAACCCAATTGAGGTTTTAAAGGTCCTAAATGCACCACGGGTAATTTCATAACAATTTATACCAGTGGTTAAATAACCATTGGTTTTCATATTTTCGAAAAGTCATGTTATAGATTTAATACCTTAACCCTTGTTATTACACAATTATGATCATTGGGGTCATGTTTTGCTAATACTTGATTGTTATTATTAACAAAACCAGTAGTTGGACAAGCGTTGTGAAGGCCTATTACTATGGTATAAAGAATGCCGTTGTGATAACACTCCCAACCTGATGTATTAGGTTCTATAGAATGACTGTTGTTTATTGATAAAAAAGTTGCTATCAATACCAAACATTTTAAATATTTCATGTGCATTTTCCTCTTGATGGTTTAACACTCTGAAGGTTAATAACTATCAGAGGTATTGTAAACGCCAGGTCCTACTTAAACAAATTATTGTCTCATATGATTAAAAAATCATTTGAAACGATAATATTTTGACCTTTGTGTGTTAACTCTAAGTGTGTACTTGAAAATATAATGAGTAGTAGATTTAGCCTTAGCTGACTCTGACGAAATGGACTTTTAATTTATTTTAAGGATTTTTTTATCTTACTAAAATTAATTAGGAAAATTATGAAAATTAAATTATTAACATTTGTACTTGTATTAACTTCTTGTTCAGTATTTGCTGAAAGTGACTCTTTATTTAAGAAAGAATTGTCAATTAAGCCACATGACAGCTCCCAGTCAATTTTGGCTGAAACTTTGGGTCAGAATAAAAACATACCTTCGTGTATGAACGTTTGTCGTGTTGAGAGGAACTTATGTTACGTGAACAATTATATTGGTAACTGCCAATATTTGTTTGAAAGATGTGTGAGTTTCTGTATCTTTGGATAATCGAACATGACTGGGGAGGTAACAATGGTTACTTCCTCTGTCAGTTATAATTATCAAGACCTTTGCATAAATCTGGATCAATAAGAAAAGCCAACAGTAGGGGCCTCCTAAGGCAATTAAAATGCCTAAGTTCACGAACAAGGCGCATTAGGCGAGGCAAGAATTGCAAGTAATAACTGGCTATTGTTCAGTTTTCTAACCCAAAAATTCAGTATTCCAAACTTTTTATTGTGATTTATGATTTAAGCAAAGATTTCTTAAAACTGGTTTATCAGCGAAAACACCTCAACATGCCGTGTTTTTATCATGCTGAGCCTTAGTTCAAAATCAAATATGACTGAATTTACTCTAAATGCACCACGGGTATTCCACACTTATTATTTGTTGATTAGTTTCTACATGAGTCCAATTTAATTTGTATAAAATCAAATTAAGTGGTCTTAGCCTTTTGATGCAAAAAATCATATATAACACGACTCATTTTCTGACTGATACCATCCACTTTAACGATGTCATCTAAGCTGGCTTTGTTGAGTCCCTGTATACCACCAAAGTGTTTCAAAAGTTGGTTTCGACGTTTTTCACCAATTCCTGGAATGTCTTCTAAAGTCGATGTATTACGAGATTTTTTGTAAGCTTTGCGGTGACTTTTGATGGCGAATCGATGAGCTTCATCTCGAATGTACTGAATCATGAGAGACAAAAGCCCATGACTTTCTGGTTTAATAAATTTTTGGGTTTCAGGTAAATAGATACGTTCTTCACCTGCGGTTCTGTGATCATCTTTGGTCACTCCAATGACTCTGATAACTGTGACTTTTTGCTCTTCAAGTATGGCTATAGCCTGATTAACCTGACCTTTCCCGCCATCAATCACAAAAGCATCTGGGTAGCCCAATTTTCTTTTATGTATGCTGGATAATCTTTTTTCAATCACTTGACGCATGGCTGCATAATCATCAGCAGCAGTGATGTTTTCCATGATGTACTGTCGGTACATTTTTTTTACCGCGCCTTGATGATCAAACACCACACAAGATGCTCGGGTATGTTCCCCCATTTGGTGGCTGATATCAAAGCATTCAATTCGTTTGGGCTCATTTTTAAACCCCAGTTCCTTTTGCCACAAGCTCCATTTGTTTTGCCAAGTTTGGTATTTGTTGGCTTTGATCGTCAACGCATTTTGCATATTTTCTTTTGTTTGTTTCAGCAGTTTTAAGCGGTTTCCTTTGGGTTGTGATGTGATGAATATTTTTTTATTTTTTATGGCTGAGAGTATGGCAGTAATGTCTGCTTGATTACTGGGCTTGATGTTACATAAAATAGCATCTGCAGTGATTTGATCATCATAATACAAGCCCATAAATGCATGTAAAAAATCATTCAAAGGTGTTTCTTTGGGTGTGGTGGGATAGTGATTGCGGTAGCCCATAAATTGGCCGTTACGAACAGTTCCTACTGTAGCTATATAAACTTTATTTAACTGGGCAACGGTGATCAAATCAAAATTGTCATTGGGTTGCAATTCAACAGTTTGTTTAGCCTGAATCATTCTGATGGCTTTGATTTGGTCCCTGATACTTGCAGCTTCTTCGTATTTTTGTTGTGCTGCGGCATGCTCCATCTGTTCCATTAATTGATCAGCCACTTGACTAGATTTACCTTCAATGAAATCAAAAGTATATTGTAACTGTTGTTGATAGTTTTCGTGATTGACTAGACTAACACAAGGCGCTGTGCAACGGTTGATTTGGTGTTGTAGACAAGGGCGAGACCTGTTCTGAAATGTGCTGTTGTTGCATTGTCTGACCTTAAAAACCTTTTGCAAAAAGTGCAGGGAGTTACGAACGTAAGCCGCACTCGGAAAAGGGCCAAAGTAACGACCTTTGCCTAGTTTTTTCCCTCGTCTGAACTCTATCAATGGAAATTCATCTTCATTAACAGAGCAATAAATGTAAGGGTAGCTTTTTCCGTCCTTTAACAGCACATTGTATTTCGGGCTGTGTTTTTTAATCAGCTGATTTTCAAGTAACAAAGCTTCTGCTTCAGAACGTGTGATGTGAAAGGCCATATGGTTTATTGATGCCACCAAAGCCATGGTTTTATTGTCTTTGGCTTTGCCGGTAAAGTAACTGCCTACTCGATTTTTTAACACCCGCGCTTTACCCACATAGATAACCTCATTATTAATATCAAACATTTGATAGACACCAGGCAATTTGGGTAATGTTTTGAGGAATTTTTGATGGTCAAAGTTCATGTTGTGAAGTGTCGACATGTTATTAATCAGAGATTGGCTTCCACCCAGCCCGATTCACCGTCTTGGTAGAATTCATTTTTCCAAATCGGCACTTTAGCTTTGGTTTTGTTCAGTATGTACTCACAGGCTTCAAAGGCAGCTTGGCGATGATTTGCTGAAACACCGACCCATATGGCCATCTCGCCAACTTTTAATTGTCCTATGCGATGGCAGCAGTAAGCTTCATTGATGTCAAATTTACTTTTGGCATCAACTATGATGGCCTGACCCACTTGCTCAGCCAATTTTACATGTGCTTCATAATGTAATTCGGTGACCACTTGGTTGGTCTTACCTTGGTTGTCGTTGTGATTTCTGACCCAACCTTCAAAACTCACGAACCCGCCACTTTTAGGGTTGATGACGTGTTGTTTGAGTTGATTGATATTTATGGTTTTTTTACTCAGGCAGAACATTCAACCTCCAGAAGCAGGCGGAAAAAATCCCAGTACATCATTGGCATTGACCACATCGTTCCAATCAGCAAAGGTATCATTTAATATGGGTTTGATCATTTGCATGTCTGCTGTGACTTCGTGTGATTGACATATTTTCAAATAAATCTCTTTGATGGGAACTTTTGATCCGAAATTGCTTATGTCAAATTCAATAGGGGTAGGGCTGAATTCGGACTTCAGTCGACCGTAAAACTCTAAAGTTAATTTCATGGTTTGTATGTTTGCATTCGATTTTTAATTGGCACAGTAATGTGACTTGCCTCCAGATTTTGATAACAAACGGGTATCACCTATGATGATCTCATGACTTAAGGCTTTACACATATCATAAACGGTCAGTGCCGCCACAGTAGCACCAGTAAGTGCCTCCATTTCTATACCTGTTTTACCATTGACTTTACATTCACAAATAATCATAAGGTTTTGATTTTTATCAATATTTATGTCAATTTTACAATTTTCTAAACCCAAGGGATGACAAAACGGAATGAGTTCATGGGTTTTTTTAGCCGCCATAACACCAGCAATGATTGCAGTTTGAAATACGGGACCTTTTTTACTGTGAATTTCGTTACTGATTTGATTGTCGGTTCTATTTGGTGATTGATTCATTGGTTGAAGGGCCGCTTTGACTGCATCAGGTAATTTAATCATAGTTTGGGCAATCGCAACACGAGTTGTGACAGTTTTTTCACTGACATCAACCATGGTGGGATTGTTGTTATTGTCAATATGGCTTAAAGATTTTTTATGAGGTTTTTTCATTTCTTTTATCCTCCAATGACAAACATTTCAATTTTGGGTAAGTTATTTTTTGGGGTCTTTCTTCTTTGAGCAGAATATTGGTCTTCACGTTGTTGCCAAATTTGGCTGATGGTTTGTTGTAATTCTTTGGGCTGGTTAATCATAGATTTGATGTCGTGCCCTTGGCTAGCAAATAAACAAGTGTAAATTTGACCATCAGTGCTGAGCCTGGCACGATTGCAATCATGACAGAATGGCTCGCTTATTGATGAAATCAAACCAAATTCACCCATACCATCTTCAAACTCAAAACGATCTGCCACTTCGCCTATGTGTATCGCACTTTTAGGAGAGAATGGCCATTGGTCAGCTATTAGCTTTAATATTTGTTTCGATTCAAACACTTGTTGTGGTTGCCAACCATTGATGTTGCCAACATCCATAAACTCAATAAACCTGACAATGACACCAGAGCCTCTGAAGTGATCTAGCATCGGAATAATTTGATGGTCATTGATTCCTTTTTGAATAACGCAATTAACTTTCACCTGTTTCAAAGGTGAGGCCAGACATTGATCAATACTGTCAAGGATGTCACTGACATTCACTTTGGTGCCGGTGATTTGGCTGAATAATGTTGGTTCAATGGCATCGATGCTGACAGTAATCCGATCCAAACCAGCTTCAATCATTTCATTTAAAACAGGATTCAATAGTCCCGCATTGGTGGTTAATGCCACTTCTTCTATGCCATCAATGGCTTTGATGTCTTGGATTAAAGTTGATAAGTTTTTCCTTAACAAAGGCTCACCACCAGTCAGACGAATTTTGTTGACGCCTAACGCAGCAAAAGCTTTGACTGTTTGGATGATCTGAGTAAAACTGAGGTGCTTTTCGGGTTGACTGTGTTGTCGCATCACATCTACGTGTTCTGCTGGTAAACAATAACTGCAGCGAAATTGACAGCGATCAGTCAATGATATGCGTAAATCTTTAATAGGCCTGTTCAGCTTATCAAGTAATTGAGTGTCTTTAGCGTTAGGCATGATAACCATCTAGCAGAATTTGCCATTGTTCAGATAATTGGTCGTCACAACTTTTTTGACTGAGTTTTTCAATCGACCTTTTGAGCCGACTGATGTTGTTTGTTTGCCAATGCTTGTTTGGAGGTTTAATGGCTCCTTTGTCAAAATCAATAATAAACACCTGATCATGGTTCAGTAATATATTATGCGCATTGAGATCAGAATGATATATGCCATTGTGATGATATTGTGCGATGGTGTGTCCTATTTGGTACCAATTCTTTAGGTCTAATTGATTCATATGACATGGTGGTTCGTTTTTGAATTGTAGGGTTTTGATACCTTGGGCAAAAGTCATTTGATGTTGGATATGTTCCATTATCAGGTCATTTCGATAAAATAAACCATGTTGAGCGATCAATGCTGCAATGGGCTTAGGACTGGGTAGGCCTAGTTGTTGTATTTCATCCAAAAGTTGATACTCTTGATATGCTCGACTGTTTTTGAGTCCCGTCCAGAAATACCTGTCGCGATTTAATTTGGCATACAACCCACCACGAAAGTAATGCCTTAATACCCACTTTCCCCATTCGGATTTGATGACCCAAGTGGAGCCACGTCCTGAATTAGCACCTAATAATCGGCCTTGATTAACCCAGTAGTCTTGTTCAAACCATTGTGGGTCAATATCACTTTTCAGTTCGGGCGACGTGATGATTGACATGTTATTAATGTGGATTGTTTGCAAGCTATTGAGTTGGTCAATGATAGAATGTTTTCATTTTAAATGATTTAACCGATGACAACAAACTCAAGTTTAAAAACACAGTTAAATGATCTATCATCAGGTTTGTCGATCTGCATTTTTCGATTGTCTGCAATTGGTGATGTCACTCATGTTGTTCCTGTCATACATACCATTTTACACCAATATCCAAAGGCAAAAATAACTTGGGTAATAGGAAAGCTTGAACACAAATTAATCAAGGGGTTACCAGGAGTGGAATTGATTGAATTCAATAAGTCTTCAGGGTTAAAAGGTTTAAAAACACTGAGGAAAAATTTAAAGGATCGAAAATTTGACGTGTTAATGCAGAT
>CALDFB010000032.1 GCA_937942365.1 uncultured Marinicella sp.
TTCCAAAGGTTATGATGCCTTTGGTAAACCGAGAAACGGGGATGATTGGTCGAAGTTGGATAAACCCGCCTTACAGTTTGAATCAGATGGTAGCGTAGACATTACCAAACGTGGTTTTACAGACCATGAACATTTGGATGCTTTTGAGCTGATTCATATGAATGGTAGGATGTATGATTTTAATAACGGGAGATTTCTTTCTGTTGATCCGTTTATTCAAGGAACTACGAGCCAGGCGATTAATCCTTATAGTTATATACAGAATAATCCGCTTTCTGGGACTGATCCAACTGGGTATGCGATAAGGGAGTTATCAGAGCCATACGGCTGTAATACTACATTCAGTGGTGGTTGTGCTCAAGATGGTAATATCTTTTCGCAGGCTGCGGCTATCAGAAACCACGCGGCCAATAGTAATGGGCGAGCACCCAGTGGGCTAGGAGTGAGAAAGAGTGGTACTGGGGATGTTTCGGATACTGAAAGTCAGGAACATGTCAATAATTGTTCAGGTGCTTTGCAGTGTTATTTGATTGAAAAGAACCCTGAAACTGGTTTATTTGAAAATAAAGGAACGGTTGATGAACTTGGTGAGTTCAATTTTCTAAATGGGATTTTAAATGATGAAAGAAGTGCAGGGCTAGTTCTTGGCCCAGTCCATTTGGATAAGAAAATAATAGAAGAATCTATTGATTCATTTGTTTTGGTTCATAACCCAACAGAAGGTATAGTCAAAGATGGTTTGGAAACATTTCGTGATAAATTCGGCCACTCAAAAGCAGCAAAACAATTGTCTGCACTATTAAATGAAACCAATGCAAAAGGAAAAACATTTAATATTGTGGCTCACAGCCAAGGAAGTGCTATTCTTAAATCTGCAGTGAAACATCACATGAAAAATGGTGGTGGTCAACTATCAAATTTAAGAGTAAGATTACATGGCCCAGCCATTAATGTGGCTTTAGGGCGTAAGACATTCAAGAAAGCAGGTGTGAGATTTTTTGGACGGAACGGTGGTATTGATATTAACAGTGGTGATGCGGTGCCTAATATCATTGGAGGAAATACATTGAACCCTTTTCGTATATTGAAGTCTTTATTTTTGGCGCCAACATTATCAGGTAAAATAGGTAATAGTCCACATACTTTTCCAGTGGGTTGTAACGAGCAGGGGTGTAAATAATGAAATATATAATATTGATCTTTGGGGTATTGTTTATGGGTGAATTATCGGCGAAAGGAGGTGATATTTTTAGAATTAATATTGGTCATGCCACACTTGAAGGTGTTATTCCTTCCAAACGAACCAAACGAGCACCCGACTTGGTCATTGATGAAAAATTTGATATTTGTGGTTGGTTAGAGGATGAAGATAATCAAAAACATAATTCGCAAGAAGAACTTTTGCGGAAAGTGTGGGAGTTTAAAAGAATATTCAAAGCACCTCATGGTTCATTGGTTTTTTCAGTTTCGATAGTTAATAACGTGGATTATGGAAACAGCTTACGCTCATATTATGCAGGAGTCGCAAAAGCCACTATTGAAAACTTGAAATCTTTTGCAGATAGAGGATATACAGATCATAATTATACACCTGCAGAAGGCTATGAAGAATTTGATTTAGATGGCCATCAATGGATGAAATACCATGCTAATAATAAATCAGTACGGTTTTACAGAACTTATATAAATGACCACTTAGTTTTACGGCTGAATTTATCCCAATCAGATGATCGAAAAAAAGCAGTTAAAGGCCAATGGCATCCTGATGCTGAAAAAATTGCTAATGAAATCGTTGAATCTATTGAACTAACTCTTCCACCTGATGGCAAATTATGTGAATGTTCCTAACAAACTTTAGAATTAATATAGCAAAATTGTTGTCCTGTACAAACAAAACCAAAAGGGGTCAAACTAATACAGGACAGTCGCCAATTAAGAAAACCAAAACAGATTTAATTTGATATTTTTGCTTTAAAAATTGCAGATTTTAGATGAGGGTTCTATGGCGTAAACTCAATTCTCGATTGAATGTGTGTTTTAGGCGGTTTTGCTGATTTTCAAGTGAGTTGGACGGTTGCAGACATATTCTGCGTATAAGTTTTTGATGGAATTTGAGCTATTCTAGGGCTGGTTTAAGCTTGATTCCGAGTAACCAATTGCGCTTGGTTTTTTGGGAATATTCTTTGAGCTGTTTAGCCGTTCCAACAGCCGAGAATCCGATGGATTTGAAACCTTTAAGTTCGTCGAGCCATGACTCAGGATCGATGCCTATTTCATCAATGGCTTTAGCTGTATTTGCAGATATAAAGCCTCTTTTGTCTTCTCTTAAACAGCGACCTGTTTCATCGACTAAATCGATGTAGCAGGAAAGGTAAAATGGCAGGTCGTTATCAGCTTTTCCGAAGCCAGATAACCATGTGGATTTATTTTCAATCCGTTCTTTAATGGAGGTAAAATCAGACCCTTTCAAATCCTTGGCCACGCACGGCCATAAAAAAACAAAAGTCTTCTTTCACTTCGTGAAAATCGACATTTGTTTTTTCACTGTGCTGCTGCCCGAATCGGGTTCAGATCAACACGCATAACGGCACAAAGTAACCACTTCTTTTGCTTCGCAAAAATCGTAATCACTTTTTAGCCTATGCTGTCATACAAGTTAACAGAGCTCTTTCATCAAGCAATGCTTGACTCTTAAACCTACTTTCCCAGAAGTGACCAGTACATTTATCTTCCTCATTGGCCATCCTTGCAACATACTCATTAATCGATTTCATATACCAAGAAACTGAAGCCAGCCTAGTTCTGTATTCAGC
>CALDFB010000033.1 GCA_937942365.1 uncultured Marinicella sp.
CGAGTATTTCATCACAAAAGTGATGTGGTGATTTTCGATATGATTGCGTTCTCTGGTTTTTGAAGTTCAAGTAATTATGAAGAAGATTGTGTGTTTGATACTGATAATGGCGGCTTTATTTTCAAATGCCACTGATGCCATTGAAAAGGGAACTCAATATAATGTCAGAGACTTTGATATTGCTGGTGTTAAACTAGGCATGAATTGGAATCAAGCTTTGACTGCATTGACCAGTCAACTCAACATCAAAGAAAGCGATTTACTTATGGATAAGTATTTGAGGGAAGATATCGTGTTAAAGAAAAAAGTACCCAAATATTTTGTTTTTGAAAATGATGACTTAAGGGTTCAAGTGAGTTTTGTGGCAGCGGTGCCCATAGATGAAATAAACCCGCTGCGAGCTAATTTGATTTCTTATGAAACCAACAGAACCAATGACAACATGATGAAAATGCGAGACAAAGCATTTGAGAAATACGGTACACCAACCAATGGCATCAGGGAAACAGATCACGTCAGCACTAAATACAGTTGGTGCAGGTATGATGAATCTATCAAGTTTAATACCTGTTTTAAAGCCATAGGTGCTAAATTAGAAGTAACGGCTCCAAAAATAACATTAACAGATCCAACTTACCTAAAAAATATCCAAGTATATATGGACAAACTGAACTCCAAAGAGATGAAATTTTAATACTGGAATCCATGGTGAATTGAGGGCTTTTAAAACCCTGATAGGTTTAAAATTTATTTCACTTATAAATCATTATCAATGAACTTAGATTTTTAAACGCTCATTTCATAATGGAACCTGATTAAACTGACCCAATTACACACCAGGATTCCCGCTACTGGACTACCGGCTTGGCTGGAACGACGTAGTTTGATGACTTTATTAATAAAAAATACTCCAAATACACCAGTGGTTAAGATTGTTGCTGCAGAATTCATACCAAAGTTCAATGCTTAACAGTGCATGTGTTTAGAATTTTTTCAGTGATCGTCAATAATAGATGTTCAAAAAGAACCATTTAAAGTTGAAGGGATGAAACTGACTGATTCAATTACGGCGATCAGTTTTGATGGTCAGTGCTTCCATTTATTTTACTGACTGATTCTAAAAGGGTAGAATACTTGATTAATCGCAATTCAAAATACCTTTCCTATGGAAATCAAAGTCAATTTTCTTGAAAACCTCCGAGTAGAGGCTACCTTTGATGACTTCAATGTCATCACCGATCAACCCATACGTTATAAAGGAGATGGCTCTGCGCCTAGTCCATTTGATTATTTTTTGGCTTCATCTGCATTATGTGCAGGTTATTTTGTTCGTGTTTATTGTTTGGCTCGTGATATACCTACCGAACATATCAGAATTTCACAAAATAATGTGGTGGATCCAGAAAATCGATATAAACAAACTTTTCAAATTCAAGTTGAATTACCTGAAGAGATTTCTGAAAAAGACCGTCAAGGCATCTTGAGATCAATAGATCGATGTACTGTGAAAAAAGTGATTCAAACAGGACTTGAATTTAAGGTAGAGGCGGTTACTGACTTTGAAAAGCATGATCAGGCCTTATTGATAGAAAAACCAAACAACAGTTCTGCTACTTTTATACCAGGTAAAGATCTTTCATTAGAGCAAACCATTGAAAACATGACTGGAGTTTTAACTGATTTAGGCATGAAAGTTGAAATTTCCTCATGGCGGAATATAGTTCCTCATGTGTGGTCATTGAATATCAGAGATACCACATCACCTTTATGTTTTACCAATGGTAAAGGTGCTACCAAAGAAAGCGCTTTGTGTTCTGCGCTGGGAGAGTTTATCGAACGCCTTAACTGTAATTTTTTCTACAATGATCAGTATTTTGGGGAAGAGGTTGCCAACAGTGATTTTGTTCACTATCCCAATGAAAAATGGTTTAAACCGGGCCCGAATGATGAATTACCTCAGGGAATATTAGATGATTATTGTTTAAGCATTTATGATGTTGATGGCGAGTTAAAAGGTTCGCATTTAATAGATACCAATTCAGGAAGAATTGATCGGGGTATCTGTTGCATCCCATATAAGCGACTTACTGATGGCGAAACGGTGTATTTTCCCAGTAATTTAATTGAAAATTTATTTCTCAGTAATGGCATGAGTGCTGGCAATAACCAGGAAGAAGCTCAGGTACAGTGTTTGTCTGAAATTTTTGAGCGAGCAGTTAAGAAGCAAATCATAACGGAAGAAATTGCATTACCCGATGTGCCACAGGAAATAGTAGAAAAATACCCAAGTATATTGGCCGGTATCAAAGCTCTGGAAGATCAAGGCTTTCCTGTGGTGGTTAAAGATGCCTCATTGGGGGGGCAGTTTCCTGTGATGTGTGTCGCTTTGATGAACCCAAAAACGGGTGGGATATTTGCGTCATTTGGCGCTCACCCAAGTTTTGAAGTCGCTTTAGAGCGAAGTTTAACTGAGCTGTTACAGGGTCGAAGTTTCGAGGGCTTGAATGATGTGCCTCGTCCAACTTTTAATAGTTTAGCTGTATCAGAACCTGAAAACTTTGTTGATCATTTCATTGATTCTACCGGTGTTGTTTCATGGCGGTTTTTCAGCAGTCAAGCTGATTTTAGTTTCTGTGAGTGGGACTTTTCTGGCAGCAATGATGAAGAGTGTACCTACCTATACAATATATTAAAAAAAATGGGTAAAACCGCCTATCTGGCCGAATTTAACGTGTTAGGGACTTCGGCTTGTAGAATATTGGTACCTGACTATTCTGAGGTTTACTTGGTTGAAGATTTGATTTGGGATAACACCAATAAGGCACTTGACTACCGGGAAGATATTTTAAATATTCATGCATTGAGTGATGAAGCGCTATTGCATTTAGTGGAGCGTTTAGAGGACAGTCAGTTAGACAACTACATGGACATCAAAACCTTGATTGGCATCGAGTTCGACGAAAATACTGTATGGGGTCAATTAACCATACTTGAATTAAAAATCATGCTTTATTTGGCCCTAGGTCAAAGTGATGATGCTTTGGATTTAGTAAAAGAGTTTTTACACTACAATGACAATACTGTTGAGAGAGGTTTGTATTACCAGGCTGTTAATGCCGTATTAGAAGTGGTGATACGTGAGGATTTAGAGCTAAGGAACTATGCAACAAATTTCAATCGCATGTTTGGTGAACAAACCATTAAAAGAGTGATTGCTGCGGTGCAGGGCGAGTTAAGGTTTGATGGTTTAACGCCCACTAGTATGAAGCTTGAAGGCATAGATAAACATCTCAGGCTGATAGAAAGCTATCAAAAATTACACAGGGCACGTGCGAAAGTCGTGACATGATTAATTATATATTCAATCATTAACGTGCGATCAAGAGGCATTCACTGATATTTGGTTACCGCCGAGTTCTTTTGATTGGTAAAGTGCATGATCTGCACGCTTAAATAAGGCTGTAAAATCCTCTTCAACTTGAAGTTCTGCCACGCCAAAACTGGCATAAACAGTTACCAGTTGATCAGAGTTCTTGATTATATGCTGTCTGATTCTTTCTAAAACTGCCTGGGCGTCAATTTGGTTCAGTCCAGGTAATAGAATAACAAATTCATCACCTCCAAACCTGGCTATGACATCATTGCGGCGAAGTAAAGATTTTGCCGTTTTAGCTACATTCTGTAAGATTTTGTCACCCATTGCATGGCCGTGTTGATCATTAATGATTTTAAAGCTATCTAAATCAAAAATAACTAAAGTTAATGGTATACCTCTTTCTAAACTTTGGGCAATTTCTAATTGCGCTCGTTGATTCATATAATGACGTGACGAAACCTGAGTTAAACTGTCAGTAAAAACCATTTCTTGTAAGGTTTTATTGTGAGCTTGTAATTGGGGGATGGCGATACCGAATAGAGCATTGGCAGCAATGACATTAATTGCAAACTGATAAACCATTACGTAATCCATTAATTTAAAATAATGAACTAAGATAATGATCATGATACTACTTGTGGCCAGACTGATGACATTGAATTTTGGACTTTCAGTACAGGCAATCCACATATGAGTAACTGCAAGAAAGAAAATAGCGAATGCGCTTTCTTTAGAATCGAACCAATAGGCTGTGAGCATGGTAACAATGATAATGAGGAAATTGATACTTAATTTGTGCAGTAACCTTTTATTGGGTCCCAATTGTTCGCTGGTAAATTCCTTAAGAGAAAAATGTGTCATGGGAAATAGTTTGATTAATATGCCACAAAACAAAGGTGTTAAAACAACAATACCAGCTAAGTCACCGATCCAGAAAGGCAACAAGGTTTTGGCCACATTGTCGGAGGACATTTGGTCGGTAAAAACCAGAGAGTAAATCACCAAAATGGTGGTAATTAATGCCGATACACCGGCAATTATTAAAAAACCGACGATCAGTTGTGGTGTATTCGAATGGGTTTTACTTGATATATGTGCAACCAGTTTAGCGCCTAGCCAGTATGGAAAAATATGTGCCAAACCAAATAAAAAACCAGCCCAAGATAATTCTAACTGACTGAGTTGCGATTGGTAAATATGACCTTGCCATAGTGTGATAACAATCGCTCCCAACATAATCGGAAGAAATGCACGTTTACCAAGAACTAACATACAAGCGAAGGTGAACCCTGATGCAGGGAACCAAACACTGGCATGATCTGTATACTCAACAATTCTTCCAGCTTCCCAAACACCCAGCCAGGCAATAAATAAGAAAAAGGTTCTTGCTAAGCTTGATTGATTCAGTATTTTTATCAGGGCGTCAATCATGTAATGGCTTTTGTAAGATGAAGGCTGTAAATCATTATGTTTGAGGTGTCTTCCAATAAAAAAAGCTGCCATCGTCACTGCCGCCTACGACACTACTTCCATCTCTGGAAAGCATCATTGGCCAATTCATCATTGTTGTTTTTTGTTGCCAAATTAAATCACTGGTCGTGGCGTTAAATAAATAAAAATTACCTGCTGATTCTTCAATGGTTTGTCCGACAGGTTTACCATCTGTGGCTGTAACAAAAGTGGCATTTTTATCCATAGTTACACCAGGGTTGACACCAAACTGTAATTCTTTGGACCACTGGATAATGCCTTGTTTTTGGTTGCTGGGATAACCATCCTGGCAGTGGTTATCATCAAATTCAATAGGCGCAGATTTAACCAGATAAAGAAACCCTCCTGGGCCAACTCCAGACAAATTTGCTCCGCATGCCACATATACATCTCCTTGATCTGTTTGGGTGATATCTAGTGCATATGCCAACATTAAATTAGTTTGAGGAGGTGTGCATTGCCATGTTTTATCATCAGGGCTGTCAAAACTGAATAAAGCACAACTACCATCATGTAAAGATGCAGCCCAGAGTTTTCCATCCTCTGTTACTGCGACTCGCATAGAACCTGTGTTCAGTTCATGAGCACCTAATGAGCTGACAACACCATTATTAACAGTATATGATAAGACCACACCTGATGTAGTATCTTCTGTTTGATCATTGGTGGTGTTGGTAGATTTACCAGATTCATCAGAGTAAGCAATCCCAGATGCGATTACTGTGCTGCCATCATAACTAATAACACAGCTATTTATGCTGTAGTTGGATGAGGTGTACTTGTATATACTTTCATAGGAATTGATGAACTCACCTGGATTAACAAGGCTTTCTTTCAATTGGTAAACTTCAATGTTTTTACCATAACAAACCGCTAAATATTGACCATTTTGGCTTAAGCTGACCTGATTAATTCGGTCACTCAAGGTGATGTTAATTAACTGCTCACCTGTACCAGCATGAAAAGCCTGTAAAAAACCGGGCGTGCTTATTTCAGTTTGCGGATCTGTATCAGCCGTTTCTCCACCTGAGGCGACATACTGACCATCGCCACTGATGGCAACCCAAAAAACACCTTGATATATTTGCTCATTACAGACAATAGGTTTACGCCAGAGGAGATTGCCATCTCCATCATATAAGTAAGTATAGAAGTAGCCGCTACCTCTTTCATATGAGGAGCCATAAACACAGCGACTTCCATCATCATTAATGGAAACAGAGTTAATTTGATGAGGAACAGCTGACCATTTGGCAGTTGGTGAGTTGGTTTTCATTTGATTCATTTTCACTTTAACACACTACATAATTGTATATTTTTAATCACAACTATTCCAGTAAGTAGCGGATCTTAAGCCTTATATAGTTCTTAATGTCCTTTTCTTAATGGTTTTGCAGTACAGTTTCAAGATTTGTTTGCATGTGGGTCTGAATTTATCAACCAATTGTTTTGTTAAAATAAGCATTATGATTATTTTATTCGTGAATGCCACATTCTCTTTTCAATCCAAAAAACCTGAGTTCACTGACATCGCTCACTTCATGAATAGAACGTGTTGAATGCGTGTCACCTAAACTTAGATAGCCTTTGTCATGCAGTGGATGTTGAGGCAGATGATGTTCCTTGGCATACAAATATAGGTCACGATCAGACCAGTCTAAAAATGGATGTATTTTATACCTTTGATTTTTAATGGCTATCCAAGGTAATTTTT
>CALDFB010000034.1 GCA_937942365.1 uncultured Marinicella sp.
CGTGTGCATCAACAGCTAAATAAGTTTCATTTTTATTTTTGAAAAGCTGCATTTTTTTGTCGTCATCAGCATCGACCCAATAAGCAGTTCTGGTCTCTACATTTTCAAAAATGGCTTCAACGTTATACTCTCGTTTTAAGCGATAAGCCACCACTTCAAACTGTAAAACACCTATGGCACCTAAGATGAGTTCATTGCTGATCAAAGGTTTAAAAAACTGGGTAGCACCTTCTTCTGAAAGGTGTGCCAGGCCTTTTTGTAAAGCTGTGAGCTTCAGCGGGTCTTTCAAACGAGCGCGACGAAAGAGCTCTGGTGCGAAGCTGGGAATGCCGGTAAATTGAAGCATTTCATTTTCACTGAAAGAGTCGCCAATACTGATGGTACCATGGTTGTGTATACCTATGATATCACCAGGATATGCAAACTCGACATGCTCACGTTGTTCTGCTAAAAAAGTCAATGCATTGGGTATTTTTACCTCTTTTTCAGTGCGTGAGTTTTTCAACTTCATGCCTTGGTTGAATACACCAGAGCAGATGCGCATGAATGCCACCCGGTCACGGTGATTCGGGTCCATATTGGCTTGTATTTTAAATACAAACCCGGTGCACTTGTCTTCATCAGGTTGGACCACGCGATTGGTGGTTTCTCTTGGTTGTGGTGCTGGTGCGTTTTCTGCGAATGAATCAAGCAGTGGCTGAACGCCAAAATTGTTGATGGCCGAGCCAAAAAAGACCGGTGATAATTCACCTTTTAAGTAGGCATCTAAGTTAAACTCGTGTGAGGCACCTTGAACCAATTCAATTTCTTCTCTGAAATCATCAGCAGCTGTGCCTAAGGCTTCATTCAACTCGGCTGAATTCAGGCCTTTGATGATAATGGCTTCTTGAGTTTCATAATTTTTGCCTGCTTCATAGAGCATGACTTCATCGTTGAGAAAATGATAGACACCTTTGAGGCGTTTACCCATGCCAATTGGCCAAGTGATGGGCGCACATTTTATTTTTAAAACGTCTTCAACTTCATCCAAAAGTTCAATCGGTTCTTTGCCTTCACGATCTAATTTATTGATAAACGTATAAATGGGTGTGGTGCGTAAACGACAAACTTCCATTAATTTGATGGTACGTTCCTCAACGCCTTTGGCACAATCAATGACCATCAAAGCTGAATCAACAGCCGTTAAAGTTCTGTATGTATCCTCAGAAAAGTCAGCATGACCAGGGGTGTCCAATAAATTCATGGTACGCCCTTTGTAGGGGAATTGCATGATGGAAGAGGTGATCGAGATACCTCGCTCTTGTTCCATGGCCATCCAGTCAGAAGTGGCGTGACGATCGGCTTTTCTGGATTTAACTGAGCCGGCTACTTGAATGGCACCACCAAATAACAGGATTTTTTCAGTGATGGTGGTTTTTCCCGCATCAGGATGCGAAATGATGGCAAATGTTCTGCGGTTTTTATAGCTTTGATTGTGTTCTGTTTTGTTATCAGACATGTTAAAAATGCGTCCCTAATGTAGTGTAGCTAATTTAATTAGGGGCGCATTTTAACATCATGTTACTTTAAAAAGTTAATCTGAATCCAGCAGAAATACTGCGGCCGGGCCTCGGTGCGATGTCTTTGATGAATGAAGCATGTTCACGTATTTCCTCATCCAGTAAGTTATCAGCACGTAAAAACACCAATGTTTCAAAGCGATCATGGTAATTGACCCAACTGACATTTAAGTCTAACAAATCATAACCTTCAGTCGGTAACTCAAAACTGGCTATATCGTTTTGGTCAGTTACATGAGTGTGTTGAATCCCAACTGACCAAGGCCCGCGAAGCCAATTGATTTCACCACCAAATCGATTGCTGGGAATTCTAGGAACATTTTCCCCTGTATTTAACTCAGCTTCTGTGGCATCAGTGAATATTCGAAAATTCCATTGGTTATTATAGGCATCATCAAATTGATAGGCTAAATCAAGCTCATAACCCATGAATGTTGCATTTTGTTGGGTATAAACGAATATAGGGGTTTCCTCTTCTTCTAAACCAGTGTTTCGAAGAAATATATAATCATCAATTTGGTTATAGAAAAAAGCCGCATTAAAACTCAAGCCATTGTTACGGTACTTTAAACCAATATCAAAGTTACTGGCCACTTCGTGTTCCAAGTCAGGGTTGCCTATTTCGATGGCATCGGTAGCTAAGTGTGGAATCAGTTCATCGCTGCCAGACTGGTTTGAGAAATACTCTTCTGCGGTAGGTAACCGTTGTGCGGAAGTGATATTAACTGGTAAAGTCCAATGGTCATTCAAATCAAATGTAGCACCTAAAGAAACACTCAAAGCTGAATCGTCGATGTCACTAAAAAGTGCGGTGTCTACAGACTGATCATCAATCCTGATACCAAATTCAGCATGCCACCGATCAAAGTCGCGCTCTTCGATTAAAAATAAACTTAAAATCTGAGTTTCAGATGGAAGGATGTAGGCTTCTTCACCGACCGCAGAAAAATCACGGTTCGAATACTGTAAGCCCCAGACACCTTCGAAGCCACCAATGGTGCCATGAGTTAACTCAAATCTGAATTCATCAGCTTCATTGTCGAATACGGTACCAATCTCATCGCCTTCTAACTCAATGTGTTGGTAATCAGTGTTGGAGTAATGGGTTCTGACTTGATTGACGAAACTGCTGTTATCAAATTGGTGCATACCTTTAAGGTTAAATACAGATTTTTCCAAGTCTATGCGAACAATTTCTTCTTCCTCCTCTTCTTCTTCATGATCTTCATCTTCCTCTTCTTCATCATCATGACCTTCTTCTTCGTGACCATGTCCTGGAATGCCATAGTTGCGGTTAAAGTCAGAATAAGAGACACCCCAATAACCGTTGTTTGTGACTCGAGATATGCCAACATTAAAACCATCTGATTCAATAGAAGAGTTTTCTAATAAGCCAAAAGCTTCTTCTTCCTCATCATGATCGTCATCTCCATCACCGTGTTCTTCCCCTTCTTCTGCTTCACGGAAAGCTTCAGATTCGGCAAAACCGGGAATTTCGTAATCATCGGTACTGTTATTAAAGTAACTCACATGAGCCATAATTTGATCACTTAAGCCCGCATTCAATGAAAAAACACCCGCTCTTTCACCCAGTGTGCCATCAGAAAAACGACCTTCTATACCACCATTAATACCATCTATAACTTGTGTAGGAATCACATCATCAACCACATTGACAACACCCCCCACTGCACCGCCTCCGTACAATAATGTAGCAGGCCCTTTCAAGACTTCAATTTGTTTGGCCAATAAAGGTTCGCTGGTGATCCAGTGGTCTGGACTGACAGAAGCGGCATCCTGATTGGTGATGTTGTTGGCAAGTACAGTAACCCTTGGACCTTGTTGTCCACGGATCACGATTTGACCTGCGCCAACGCCAAAACTACCCGAATTAACACCGGTGATTTTGTTCAAGGTTTGATCAATCGACAAACCCCTGTCTAAGACTAACTCTTCTTCACTCAAAATGGCAACTGGTGTGGTCATTTTAAGCTGGTTATGCTCCAAAGGATTGGCAGACACCACCAAATCATCCAGATTTAAATCATCCACATTGATGGTTACCAGATCACCGTTATGCGTTATTGTGGTGTTGTAGTGTTTGCTATTTGATATTTCCACATCGATTTCATAACGGCCAAATTCTATACCGTCAAAACTAAAACTCCCTGCTTGATCGGTCACAGAAGTGGCGTTAGAGCCATGAATTCTTACCGTGGCGTTATTGATGTTTTGTTGTTGGGCATTGGTGATCTTACCTATCAGTGCTCCGCTTTCTGTTTGCTGCGCTTGCGCAGCCGTGGTGAAAAAAATCACCACAATCAGTAATGTTCTCATTTGTTTTTTCTCTTTAATTTGTTGATTCAGACCTGTGTCTGATTAATATTTATTCCGCACACACATAATTTGTGAATACGGATATATTTAAGCTATATATGGATATAAATTAAGAGAAGATAGGTGGGCCGCGAATGAATTCGACAGCAATTTTTTCAACAGGGCTCAGTATAGTGAGATGAGCCTTGGTTTTAATATGAAACGCGTCATCGAATAATACGTATTGTGGCTGTTGACCCGTCGCCGAATCATCATTGCTTTGAACTTGAACACATACTTCGCAAGTTTCAACATCATGAATGACGGCCGAGTGGACTTCATGTGCAGTCAAAGATAACAGCAGCATAACAATCATAATATGAATGAATCGAGTGTTCATGATGGCAATGATAGTCAAGTTGTTCAGTATTTTCAACGATTGTCTTGTTGAATAAAGTATTTTAATCTTGATTGGGTATTATTTTTAAAAGTAAATGCTTAATTATGCGCAAAAATTGTGTAATATAATCATTGTGTTTAATAGAGGGTGGAAAATGAATGTTTTATCAAGAATGGGTGGTTTTTGTGTTGTTTTAATTTATTTTTTAACGGCATGCCAGCCAAAGCAAAACCAAGATAAGATGATGAAGGAGAGCGCTGGTGCTCATTCTGATCATAACTCTTATGAAAATTATCAGCCATTTCCTGATGGATATGGTTATATGAATGATTTAAGGAGCTTGCAAGAAGCAACCAATCAAGGCAACACACAAGTCATTCGTGAGCACGCTTGGGGGCTTTGGGCGGGCATCATGCAACCTAATAAAACGACAGGTTGGCCAATTTGGTATTCATGGCCTAATACCAAAGGTGCTTTTGCACTGAGTCCGAAACAGTTGGCTGACAAAATGTACAGCGAAAACGGTCATGCTAAGAACAAAACGTTTAGTAAGAAGGGAGAAACGCTGCGCGCAGTTAACGAACAAAACCTCAATTCAGCCCATGCGCCCAATGTGAATACACCTGCACCTATTTACAATGTACCTCAAGCAGTAATTAAAGCGTTTCCAGATGCCATTTGTAAGAACAGTTCTGGCAAAAATACAGTTTGTGATGGACAACATTTTGTTAACAATGGCGATATCATGATACCGACTGAATCTTTGAGCATGGAAGCCATGAAGGACATTCGTAACCAACAATTGTACTTGCAATCAACACTGGATGCTGCTCATGCAGCTGGTAAGCCAATGATTAACGTAACCAATCGATTCATTGTGACCAAACACATGTACTGGCCGGTTAAAGCCAGTGGTGTCACGGTGATTCCAGTGTGGAAAGATAATTTTCCTGACAGTTACACGGGATATGCTGGCTATGAATTTTGGGACACTTTGGTTGCATTAGAACCCAGTAACCCAAAATCTATTGGGACTTATGTCCAAGGTGAGTTTCTCTACCAAGTATTAAATCATAAAGGGACAAAAGCATTACCAACCATAAAAGGACAAGCCAAAGTCTATGACATCAATGACATGTATCACCATCAGGTTACCCAAGCTGATTGGGACAGTTTTGATGAAGCTGATAAGGCCATCATTACTGCTGCGAGTTATTGGGCCAACAACCAACCCTTCGAGGTCGGTGATTATTTGGTCTCCATAGCTATGCATGTTAACACCAAAGAGCTAGAAAGCTGGACCTTACAAAGTGTTTGGTGGTCAGATACACCCAACCAAGGCATGTATGCAGCCAATCGTCCCAATTTGCCTCAAGCCAAAGGTCCCTGGGATCATTATTTGTTGACAGATTCATATGCAGTACCAGCAGTCAATGGACATGTGAAAAAAGCGGTCAACCCATATATTGAAGGCGTCATACACCCAACGGCTACCAGCTGTCGAAACTGCCATGTCAGGGCAGGATG
>CALDFB010000035.1 GCA_937942365.1 uncultured Marinicella sp.
CGTGATTGAAGAACAAGAAACAGAAATACTGAAGCCAGAAATGTCTTTTGAGCAGAAATTATCTGAATATCTGGTTGAGCAAGGTCGGCTGAAAGATGAGGATTTGCAGCGGGGGCTGCGGTTGAATAAAGAGAGTTTTGGTGTTTCATTGGTGCCTTTATTGGTGCGTTTGGGCTTGGCTTCAGAAAGAGATGTCGCTTTGTCGCTCAATGAGTTGTTAGATCTACCCATTGTTTCTGACAAAGACCTGCCAGAAAATACTTCAGTTGATGTGGAATTTCCAATTCGGTACATGCGTGAAAGTCAGTTTGTACCTATTGAGGAAAGTGAAGACAAGCTGACTGTTGTGATGGTATACCCCTATGAAAAGCACATCACTAAAGCCATTAAAATGGTGGCTGAAAAAGAACTTGAAATCAAAATTGGTATGCCATCAGAAGTTGAAAATGCGATTGAGCGTTATTATGGTGGTGGCAAATCAGCGATGGGGCAGTTGGTTGAGGGTTTGTCCAATGAAGAAGGTGAAATTGAAGATGTAGAACACCTGAAAGATTTGGCCAGCGAAGCACCGGTCATTAGGTTAGTTAATATGATTATGCAAAGGGCGGTTGAGTCAAGAGCATCAGATATTCACATTGAGCCATTCGAGAATCGTTTAAAAGTACGTTACCGTTTAGATGGCGTTTTACATGAGGTGGAATCACCACCTGCCAGATCTACAGCAGCAGTGATCAGTCGGATTAAAATCATGGCTAAGCTCAATATTGCTGAGCGACGTTTGCCCCAAGATGGACGTATCATGCTCAGAGTACAGGGTAAGGAACTTGACTTAAGGGTTTCAACAGTGCCTACATCATATGGTGAAAGCGTGGTGATGCGGATTTTAGATCGAGAAAGTATAGTTTTTGATTTCGATCAATTGGGATTCAGGGAACATACATTGGATCCATTTTTGAAAGTGTTGGAAATGCCTCATGGTATCTTGTTGGTAACCGGGCCGACTGGTTCTGGTAAAACCACGACTTTGTATACTGCATTACAACGATTGAATACTGAAGACCGTAAGATTATTACAGTAGAAGATCCAGTTGAGTATCAGTTAACAGGTATCAATCAAATTCAAGCCAAAGCTTCTATTGGCTTGGATTTTTCTTCCGCTTTACGAGCCATCGTAAGGCAAGATCCCGACATTATAATGATAGGAGAGATGCGTGATTTAGAAACGGCCAAGATCGCCATACAATCGGCATTAACAGGCCATTTGGTTTTGTCCACCATTCATACCAATTCAGCAGCAGGCGGTATTTCCAGAATGCTCGATATGGGGGTTGAAGATTATTTGTTGACCTCAACTGTGAACGGGATTTTGGCGCAAAGGTTGGTGCGGCGTTTAGATAAAAGTAGTATGGAGAGGTATCAAGTGATGCCTGAAATGATAGAAGAGTTAAGGCTTGATAGATTCTCAGATGACAAAGATTTGCATTTTTATCGACCCCAGCCTTCCGAAGAAAACCCCACCGGTTATGCTGGCAGGATGTCAATTCTTGAATGTTTGACCATGACAGAAGAGCTCAGGCGAATGGTCATGAAAGGAGCTACGGCAGGTGAGTTGCAAAAACAAGCACAAACCGAAGGCATGTTAACCATGTATGAAGATGGTTTGTTGAAATGTTTGGCTGGCGATACCAGCTTTGAAGAAGTTATCAGGGTTTCACACGAATAATGGCGCAATTTATATACAAAGCAATCACGCCTACTGGTGAGCAATTAGAAGGTCAGCTGGAAGCAGGTTCTCAGGCAGAGGTTATCGCTAAAATACAAGAGGCGGGTAACATGCCAGTATCGGCCAGGGAGCTTAAGCCTGGTTTCAGTCTTGAAAATTTGCTGGCAAGGCGGAGCAAAATCACCCAGAAGCAAGTTGGTTTTTTTACTGAGCAACTGTCCACTTTACTCAGCTCTGGTATGCCATTAGATCGATCGCTCTCTGTCATGATTGACTTGACTGATGAAGAAAAGGTTCGGACTATGGTTGAACAGGTGCGGGATAAAGTTCGTGGAGGAGGTACTTTATCAGATGCTCTGGAAGATCAGCATGGTGTGTTTTCAACCATGTATACCAATATGGTACGAGCTGGTGAGATGGGTGGTACCTTAGAAGTGTCATTGGCTCGTTTAAGTGAATATTTGAAAAGTTCAAAAGAGCTACGTGATTCAGTGGTTTCTGCGATGATTTATCCAGCGATATTAATGGTTTTAGCGGTGGGATCATTGTTTATTCTGTTGGCCAAGGTAGTGCCTAAATTTAAACCTTTATTTGAAGATGCCAATATCGAACTTCCTTTAATTACCCAAGTGGTATTTGCTGCAGCTGCAGTCGTACAAAACTTTTGGTGGGTATTGGCGCTGGTTATTATTGTTGTTGTGATTTTGTTTAAGCAAAAACTTAAAGAGCCGGAATTTAGATATAACTGGGATCAAAGGATTTTGAATTTACCTTTATTTGGTGAATTGACCACCCGTGTTGAAACAGCTAAATTCACCAGAACCTTAGGTACTTTGGCTGAAAGTGGCGTACCTTTGTTAACCGGATTGTCAGTGGCTAAAAAAGTGATTAATAACAGCGTTATTCTTAAGGCTATTAGCGAGGCCACCGAAAAAGTTAAGCATGGTGCGCCTTTGTCAGATGCTTTGGCTAAAGAAGATGCGTTTCCCAAATTGGCACAGCAGTTACTGAGTGTAGGTGAGGAAACTGGCAATTTAGATGAGATGCTCGTTCGAGCCTCAGATACTTATGATGGTGAAGTGAAAAATACCATCGAACGAATGCTGTCTGTATTGGTACCTGTATTGGTTCTGATTTTGGCAGGGTTTATTTTTACCATCGTGTTCGCGATCCTGATGCCGATGATGAACATGAGTGAATTAGTAGGATAATATTTATGATAAATAACAGAAGAAAACAACAAGGTTTTAGTTTGATTGAAGTGCTGGTGGTGATGACCATTTTGGCCGTGATCTTTGGTTTGGTTGTATCGAATGTAACCGGCGGTCAAGATAAAGCCAAATACAAAGAAGCTAAAATAATGGTACAAAAATTATCTCAATCTGTCAGTGAATTCTATTTGGATACTGGCAACATGCCAGACAGTTTAGATCAACTATATAATGACAATGGCGATTCTATGTGGATGGGGCCTTATGTGAAAGAAAAAGATTTAAAAGATCCATGGGGTGAGCCGTATCATTTTACAGCCAATAGCCAGCATGGTCAGCCGTTTGATATTTATTCTTATGGAAAAGATAAGAGTCCAGGTGGCGATAAATTAGCTTCGGACATAGGTAACTGGCAGTAGTCATGTCGATTCGCCGTGGCGGTTTTACTTTGATTGAAGTGTTGGTGGTATTGGTAATGCTGGCGGTGTTAGCTGGTACCGTTGCTTTCAACATGTCTGGTTCTTTAAAGGCCAGTAAAATCAGAGCGGCGAGTAAAGACTTGGTCGCCGCCTTGCGCTATACACGTTCACAAGCTGTGATAAAGCATAAAGAGCAACGCCTGATGATTAACGTGCAAAATAAATCTTATACTGCACCAGGCAAAGCCAATGTGGTTTTGCCTGAGGGTATGGAGCTAAAGGTGTTCGCTGCGGAGTCCGAAATACCGTCGGACGACGTGGCTGGGTTTCGATTCTTTTCAGATGGCAGCTCTACTGGCGGAAGAGTTACCTTGATTTATGACGAACGTTTTTGGCGCATCAATGTGGCTTGGCTTACTGGTGAAATCAGGTTGTACAAGGACACTGAAATCTAATGCGTTCAATGCATCATAAAACACCCAAAAATAATCAGGGATTTACCTTGATTGAAGTGATTGCTTCATTCACCATTTTGGCGATGACGTTTATGGTGGTATTAGAAATCCTGTCGAACTCCAGCACCAACACCATTAAATCATCTGAACGTACTCAAATATCTTTGCTTGCGCAAAGTAAAATGGATGAAGTGGGTTTGTTAATCCCGGTAGAGGAAGGCTCCCAATCTGGAAGTTTCGATGATGATATTAGTTGGGATTTATACATTCAGCCCTATGAGGTTCCATACGAAGGTAATGTTGAAATGGACTTTGCCCCAGTTGAGCTTTTCAAGGTGGTGTTGACTTTGACTTGGCAAGATGGTCACAATCAACAGCGTTCAGTTGATTTTGTCACCCTCAAAGCGATGACACCAGATTTTGAATCTGTGGGTACGGGAAGATGAAACAGGTGTTCAATCATTCAAATTCAATGCATAAGTCACAAGGTTTTACTTTGATTGAAGTGATTGTGGTATTTACTTTGTTGGCGATGATCATGGCAATGATATTTTCTGGTATTGATTCTGGACGACGGACAGCAGAAAAAGGTGAGAAACGAATTACTGGGATCAATGAAATTCGAGTGATACAAGGTATTGTTAGACATCAAATTTCACGCTCTATGGGTTTGGGTGTTGAAGAGTCCGATGAAGGTGAAATTCTTAAGTTCATAGGTGAGGAAAATGCCGTCACTTTTGTTGGGCAGATGCCTGGTTACTTAGGCAGTGGTGGACCACACATACAAAAGCTTGAGTTGGTTAATGCCGATGGAGGTAAGCTGTTGCAATATACGCATGGATTAATGAGCAATTATGATGATGAAGATGAACAGACCGGTTTTGATGATGCTGAACCTATTGTTTTATTGGAGAACATCAGGGATGGTGCATTTGCTTTTGTGGAGTTGGATGAGGAGGGGTTGCCAACTGAATGGCTGAATGAGATGGAGAATCCAACAGTCATGCCATTGATGGTCCAGCTGGATTTGGAAATGAACTCTGAGGCCAGAGAAAAGTGGCCACTGTTACAGATTGCGATTCAAGTGGATGCCTCAAGCTCCTCAGCCAGGCGGAGAACCAGTACATTAAATACATTGCGTGGCAGGGAAAATAATATTCAAGGTGACGATCAATGAATGGTTGCGGTGATTTAAGGCCAGAAGGTTTTCAATTGACCTCAAAACAACAAGGTATCGCATTGGTTTTGGTGCTTTGGGTGGCTTTGTTGATGAGTGTTATTGCTGGTAGTTTTGCACTGTCTGCCAGAACAGAAAGTTTACAGTCTCGAATCTTGTTCAACGAGACACAAGCCCGTTTCTTTGCTGAGGCAGGCTTAAACCGAGCTGTGTTTGAACTGAGAAACCCCGATCCTGAGACTCGATGGATTGCTGACGGCAGAACTCATGAATTTGAATTAGATGGTGCAAAAATAGAAATTAAGATTACTGATGAATCAGGTAAAATAGATTTGAATCAGGCCAGTGAGGAACTTTTGGTTGGATTGTTTGCCTCATTGGGCATCGATTATGATGAGTCTATTGGTATTGTAGATAAAATCATGGATTGGAAAGATGCCGATGAAGAAATTAGACTTGCTGGAGCAGAAGATGGCGATTATTTTTCAGCAGGGTATCCTCATGGTGCTAAGGATGCGCCTTTTGATACAGTGCCTGAATTAATTCAGGTTATGGGTGTCGAATATGAAATGTATCGGAAGATTGAGCCAGCTCTAACTGTTTATTCGGGTCGTAAGAATGTCAATTTGGCGTTTGCGCCCAGAGAAGTGTTGGTGGCCATAGATGGTGTTTCTGGGGAAATTGCAGATGCATTTATTCAAGAACGTCATGCAATAGAGGACGTCAATGCTGAATTACCACTGTTGGCTGAGGGTTTTTCAGGACAGTTAAGAGGTGGTGGCACCACATTCAGTATTATCAGTAAAGCCACTTTGCCGAATAAGCAATACGCAGAAATTGATGCCACCATTAGAATGGGTGGTAATTTACAAGGGCGGCCATTTAGGGTGGTGCGCTGGAGAGATAACGAACACAAATGACGAATTACTTAGAACAAATATCCGAGCCAGTTTCACAGTGGTATCAAGGTTCCGGTGTACATGCATTCATGGAATGGTGGTCCGGCGAGTTGAAAGAACTGGTGCCAGCAAACTATCGCAATGATTTATTTCCTGATTCGGTTGCAGTCTATGTGACCGATGTAAAAAGCGATGAAAAAGAAGCTGGTGTTTGGGGTGAAAAAAAACAAACCATCAAACCATTGAATTTTGATGACTCAGTTGAAGGCAAGGAGTGGTGGCATCAGTTGAATCACTATTTAGGTACTGCAGAAGTTGAAACCGAAGTAACTTGCTTGTTAGAAGAGTCTGAGGTTTTGATTCGAAGTGTCGCTATGCCAGTGGCTGTTTATAATGAAATCGAATCAGTTTTGACATTTGAGTTAGATAAATACATTCCCTTTCAACCTGGAGATGTTGAATTTGCTTTTAGCAAAGGTGATGTGGTTGAAGGCAGTGAAAAATTTCCAGTGATGTTAGCTGTTATTAAGAAACAACAGTTGAATCAATTGGTGAGTGATTTTGAGGCCAAAGGTTTGCAGTTATCAGGTATCGATGTCAATGTAGGTACAAAAGAAGCGCCAGTGGCTTTAGGTGTTAACTTCTTGCCCAAAGATATTCGTAAGAAAAAGGACTGGACAAAAATTAAGTGGAACATTGGTTTATCTCTGGTGGTATTGGCTTTATTGTGGTTTGTGATGTATTCTTCGTTGGATAATAAGCGGGTTAAAATTGTCTCCCTTGAAGAGCAGGTCAGTGTTTTGAAGAAAGACGCTCGCAGAGCAAAAATACTAGAAACTGAACTCAATAATTCGATCCAAGCAGCTAACTTTTTAGGTAACTTGAAAAAGAACACCCCTAATAGAATGTTAATTATTCAAGAGCTGACACAGAAGATTCCAGTCAGTACTTATTTAACTCGTATCATGATCAATCAAGAACGTGTCGAAGTGGTGGGCCAATCTGATAATGCCAACTCTTTGGTGCCTATTTTGAATCAGTCAGATATGTGGTATGAGCCACAGATTGTTGGCAATGTAACAGTTGACCCAAGAACGAATAAAGAAAAGTTCACCATTAAATCAGAATTTAAATCATCTGGTTTAGAGGAGGTGGGAAATGAATCTTGAACCACGCGTCAGTAGATGGTTAGCGATTATGGTTTTACTGCTGTTGTTGGTAATCATATATTTTTTATTTTTTCATTGGTTCTTTGTGGCCCATGCTGGTTTAAATGAAGATATAGACACTTTGAATGAGTCGCGCCAAAAGTACATCAATGAAGCGGCTAAAACACCAGATTTACGCACATTGTTAAATGATGTAAAGGCAGAGGTAGGTTCTAACAATGAATTTTTGCAGGCTGACTCTAAAAATCTTGGCAATGCCGAAATTACATCTTTATTTAAAAATATTGTTAATCAACAGTCGGAAGATCCTGCAGATTGCCAAATCATCAGTCAGTCGCCTACCCAAGACCGTGAGCCTGAGCAATTTGAAAAAATAATATTGCGTGTTAGAATGCGCTGCCAATATGAAACCTTTATCAAAGTTATTGATTTGATTGAGGAGAATACGCCTTCCATGTTTATTAATGATTTACGCTTAGAAACCAGGAATGTAAACCGATACAGAAAGAATTCCAAACAAGCCAATGCGCCTGAGAAATTGGAGATACGATTTGACTTGTATGCTTATTTAAAAAAACCGGTAGAAAAGCAAGATGAAAAATAATTTATTTGCCAATGGTTTGTTGATATTAATAGGTGTTTTATTGCTGTTGGCTGCCTTGCAGTTATTTGGCTGGGGTCGCGGCACTCAGTCCTTAGAGGCTGAAGTATTTGATGCATCCACATTGAGTCAGTTAGAAGACGGTGCAGTGGCCGCTGATGGAAAAGTGGTTGATGATAAAACTTTGTTACAAATTACTGATGCACCTTTGTTCAGTTATGACAGACAGCCGTTTGTTGCTGTGGGTCCTGAAGCTGACCCAGATGTTGATGTTGATGTTGATGTTGAGCCCGAGCCGTTAAAAGCCAAAGTGACCAGTATCATGATCACAGATGAAAATCGCTATGCGATGGTTTTTGATGAGCTCAGTAAAGAGCGTATAACACTGACCCAAGGCATGCCATTACCTGGTGATCAAGGTTTGTGGGTTGTTGAAGCCATTAACCCCAGAACGGTCACTTTTTCAGCTGATGGCGAAGAGCCTGTGGAGATTGGCTTGGAAATTTTTGCTGGTAAATTGAATGCAAAAGCAGCGAAAGCCTCGAAGAAAAAGAAAAACAATAGAAAAAGAAAAAGTGCCGATGCCGATAAAGATAAGAAAGAAACACAAAAAAACAGTGCCGAAGAAATCAGAAAAAAAATTGCTGAAAGACGGGCTCAAATGAGGGCAAATGCTGCCAAAGGAAATAAAGAATGATGATGAAAATAACTAATGTCCTTACGATGGGATTACTTTTAGTGGGCTTGTCTGGTTGTGTGACTCAGCCCAAAGACTTGAGTAAAGAACTCGATAATTCAGATTATTTAAAAGGTGTGGATTCTACTGTGTACTCTGGGGAGATTTTTGGTGATGGAAACATCGAACCTAAAAAAAGAACAGATGCTGAATATTATCCAGGTACTGGTGAGTTTATTAATTTTGATGCCGCATCAAGAATCAGGCCTGCCGTCACTTCTGAAGGAGAGGTGACTTTTAATTTCGAAGGTGAGTCGCTCCAAGCGGTGGTTAATTTTATCCTTGGCGAGGTTCTTAAAGAAAATTATGTCATTGCACCTGGTGTGAGTGGCAAGGTGACATTTGCAACAGCAAAACCAGTTTCAAGAGAGCAGATCATACCCATTTTAGAGATGATGCTTAGCTGGAATAAAGCAGCATTGGTTATGGTTGATGATCGCTATCATGTATTGCCCCAAGCTCAGGCGATTAAAGGCTTGTTAACGCCCAAGTTAAATAAAACAGCACAAGGCGGCGGTTATCAAGTCTTGGCGGTGCCTTTAACCTTTGTTTCTCCTACAGAAATGGAAAAAATTTTGGAGCCTTATGCAAAAGATGGTGCCATTGTCAAAGCCGATAATGCCCGTAACATTTTGTTTCTTTCGGGTACCAATAGCGAGATAAGTAATTACCTCGAAACCATAGAGGTATTTGATGTTGACTGGTTGGCAGGTATGTCGACCGGTATATTCTATCTTAAGCAGGTAGAATCAGCTGATATCCTGACAGAGTTAGAAGCCTTATTTGGTGAAGGGGCAGAAAACCCATTGGCTGGCATGTTCAGGTTTTTGCCTTTGGAGCGCTTGAATGCCATTATGGTCATTACCCCGCAAGAAGATTATTTGCACCAAGCCAAACAATGGGTGGATCGGTTGGATCGAGCTGATGCAGATGGTGCCTCTAGCTTGTATGTCTACAGTGTGAAGAACATCAAGGCGGATGATTTGGCAGCCTATCTTAACGATGTGTTTGGCGGCACCAGTGGTTCAAGCTCGTCAAGAAGGGCCAGTGGCGGTTCAGTGACACCTGGTCAGTCAGGAAGGGAGGTGAGTTCCAGCGGTGCCAATAATACCAACACATCAACCAGAAGACCTACAAACACAAACAGAAGAAATTCATCTGGCGGAGATAACGATATTTTGATTTCTGCTATTGAAGATTCCAATCAATTGTTGATTAGAGCCGGTGCCGTTGACTATGAGAAAATATTGTCAGCCATTGAGCGTTTGGATATTGAACCGCTTCAGGTTTTGGTAGAGTTAAAGATTATTGAAGTGACATTGAATGATTCGGTTTCGTATGGCATGGATTTGTTGTTTGGTGATGGCGCACCGGGTCTTGTCGGCCCAGATGATGGTGACAGTGATGGCGGAGAGGGCGATGGTGATGGTGGCGGTGGAACCAAATCAACCCCGTATAACTTTAACACCACAGGGGCCAGAATTAATAGTGGTGGAATTGCTTACAGGTTTTTGGGGACAGATGCACAAGCACGATTGAGTGCACTGGAAAGGGCGGGTCGAATTGCCTTGTTGTCGTCGCCCTCAATGTTGGTATTGAACAATAAAAATGCAACTATAAATGTGGGTGACCAAATTCCAATCACCAATGTGGGCTCTATTGGTAATGGTGGTGTCAACAATGGCAATATTTCAAGCACTCGATTTATTCAAACAGGTGTACAAGTAGACATTACGCCCAGAGTTAATCCTGGCGGATTGGTCTATATGGAAGTGCAACAAGACGTCAGCGCGCCTGGAGATCCAAGTGTTGAAGGTGGAACGCCTCCTATTTCAACGCGTCAACTGAATACGGAAATAGCTGTACAGAGTGGTAACACCATTGTGATGGGGGGGTTGATCAGTGAAAATGATACTGTGTCCAGGTCTGGATTTCCTGGGTTGAGCAGGATTCCAATTATTGGTGGTATGTTTG
>CALDFB010000036.1 GCA_937942365.1 uncultured Marinicella sp.
CAATGATTTCAATATGACCTTCTCGCGCTCTGTTCAAACTGTTGTTGGGTGCATCCGCATCTATAAGAAAAGGCAAAAATTCTTGTCCCGCCTTAACCAGAAAAGGCGCACAAGAAGTATCAACAGTAATATGAGTTAAACTGGGCTCACCTATATGTCCGCTGATCGTCGAAATCTTTGGAGCCAGGGCACCCGTCCAAACATCAAATGGAGATAAATAAACATTAAAACTCAACACATCACGACCAATTTCGCCTTCAAGAAAACGCACCCTTACCGCCTTGGGTTGATCTGTGGTATTCACAACTGAATACAGGGTATTTATGTCATTGTTAACCGTATAGTACGGGTAGATCAATACCTGACCGGTCCCCTGTTGTCCAATTTGAACCGCATTGCTGTGGCCACTTAATAAACTCATACTGATAAATGACAGCAAGTATAATTTCATCTTCATGATTGATTTCTCCAAGCTAAAAACAATTACCGTATATTAAATATATATATAAAAATGAGGTCAATAATTAGGGGACGAAATAGGGAACGAATGAACAAAGGTGACTGTTTAACAGGGTTTTAAAGCCAGATTTCTTGGGCAAACTATTTATAAATCCCTTGTGCATTTGAAACGATTATCATTAAAAATGTTCACTTAAAATCATACACAAAGACTTCACAAATACATCCAGAAAACCTTTTCAACCAAACTAAATTTTATGGGTCAGCCAAGCTTTTTCATTGCAAACAATAATCATTATCACTAAAATAACCCCCCTTTATTAAAAGATCATACTTATGTCTAAGAATCGTCTGAAATATACTGCACTCTTATTGGTTGCAGTTAATTTGCTGTTAGTAGCTTGTACAGAACAAAAAAAAACTGATGAAGTCAATGTCTATTCCTCACGTAAGGAAGCTTTAATAAAGCCCGCATTAGAGCAATTCACTGCAGCCACTGGCATCAAAGTTAATTTAGTGACTGGCAAAGATGATGCTTTGATTGAACGCTTGAAAGCAGAAGGAGCCGCATCCCCAGCCGATGTATTGATCACAGTGGATGCAGGACGCTTATATCGCGCTAAATCCTTTGGCTTGACCCAAGCCATTGAAAGCACGGAATTATCGCAAAACATCCCAAGCAGTTTTCGTGATCCCGAGAACCATTGGTTTGGTTTATCACTGCGCGCTCGTCCAATTATGTATGCCAAAGATCGTGTCAACCCAACCAATCTTAAAAACTATGCCTCACTGACAGAGAATCAATGGCTGGGCAAGGTTTGTATACGTTCGTCAGGAAATATTTACAATCAATCATTGGTGGCTTCGATGATAGCCAGTATCGGCGTTAAATCTGTAGAAACATGGGCCAAAGGAATGGTTAACAACTTCGCCCGTAAGCCGGTTGGTGGTGATCGAGACCAAATCAAAGCATTGGCTTCAGGCCAGTGCGATGTGGCTGTAGCAAATACATATTATTTGTTTGGTATGCTGCAATCGGGCGACCCAGAACAAGTTGAGGCGGCTGAAAAAGTTGGTGTATTTTTCCCCAATCAAACCGATCGCGGAACCCATGTCAATGTATCTGGTATAGCGGTGACCAAGGCTGCAAAAAACAAAAACCATGCGCAACAGTTATTGGAATTTTTATCGCGAGACGAAACCCAAAGTTGGTATGCACAAATCAACGGTGAATACCCTGTAAAAGCACATATCGAACCACACCCTCTGTTAGCCACATGGGGCTCATTCAAAAAAGATTCATTAAATTTATCAAAACTGGGTGAATTAAACAGTGAAGCGGTTAAAATCATGGATCGCGCAGGTTGGCCATAAATTTGATCGTTGCCCTGACTTGCTGAGTTATCAATCACCTCTGAGAGACCATTAAAATTTTGAAGAAACCAAACATCAGTGCCAATCAGCTTTTATGGCTGCTGGCACTTTTTTTTGGCTTACCGTTCATCGCACTGCTGGTACAGCTTTTCACTCCAGAAGCCGCTATTTGGCAGCACCTGAGCGATACAGTTCTGCCAACATACTTGAAGCAATCCATTTTATTATTGGCTGCAGTTACTCTTGGCACGCTCTTTATTGGGGTCAGCACTGCTTGGTTAATTGCCACCTATCAATTCCCTGGGCACCGTTATTTTCAATGGTTATTGATTTTGCCAATGGCCATGCCATCTTACATCGTGGCATACGCTTACACCTGGTGGCTTGATGTATCAGGACCAGTGCAAAGCATGCTACGCGAATTGAACGGCTGGTCTTTTGGTGATTATTATTTTCCCAACATACGTTCATTTGGCGGCGCTGTCTTGGTCTTATCACTGGTTTTATACCCTTATGTTTATCTGCTGGCCCGAGCATCGTTCCAACAACAATCAAGGCGTTTATTTGAAGCCCATCAACTATCAGGTGGCAAACACAATACCTTCTTTTATCGCATCGCTCTGCCCTTGGCCAGGCCTGCTATATTTGGCGGCGTGGCTTTGGTGATGATGGAAACATTGGCAGATTATGGTACGGTGCAATATTTCGGGGTCAACACCTTAACTACCGGTATTTTAAAGACCTGGTTTGGATTGAGCTCGTTGGGCGGTGCGGCCCAAATTGCATCAATCCTGCTGGTTATGGTTATTCTGATCATGACCACTGAAAAAATATTTCGTGGGCAATCACAATTTGATGTTGCAGGGAATACAGCAAACAAGCCATTATACCAGCCACTTTCAACAAGCAAAAAGTGGTTGGCTAGTTTGTGGTGCCTAATGATTGTCACATCAGGCTTTATCTTACCTGTGCTATTACTCGCATTGATGTCTTTCAAATCCACAATCAATGATTGGTGGGATGAATTCTTTTTAGTCACTGTTGATACTTTGTGGGTAGCCGCTCTGGCTGCTGCGGTGACATTGTGCATTGCGCTCTTTTTGATGTTTATAAAACGTCATAACGATAAGCACAGTATAGATCGTTTGATCAAAACTTTGAGCTTAGGCTACGCCATTCCTGGGTTGGTGATAGCTGTGGGTGTCACCATTGCTTTTGGCTGGCTAGATCAAAGTTATAATTGGGTGAAATTAAAATACTCAGATGCACCCGCCACTTTACTCTTTAGTGGCGGCTTTATGGCCTTAATTACCGCTTATGTCATTCGTTTCTTGGCGGTGGCCATGCAACCCATAGATGCCGCATATCAAGGCATCAAAACCAACTTAGATGAAGCCAGTATATTAACAGGCCATAAAAACTCGAAAACGTTTTATCTCATTCATTTGCCGTTGATAAAAAGTAGTTTGTGGACTGCCATGTTGTTGGTTTTTGTTGACTTACTTAAAGAATTACCAGCCACCTTGGTACTGCGCCCTTTCAATTTCAACACCTTGGCTGTTAAAGCTTACGAGCTGGCTTCTGATGAACGTTTGGCCGATGCCGCCATACCAGCGCTGAGTATCGTTGCCGCAGGGTTGATACCTGTGCTATTGTTAAACCAAAGAATCAACAAAACTCATGACAACAACCCTAAAACTTAATTCACTGAACTTTGCTTTCGGTCAACAATCCGTACTTAACAACATCAGTTTGTCGGTAAAAACAGGTCAGATTGGCTGCCTGTTGGGCCCAAGTGGCTGCGGTAAAAGTACATTATTGCGTTTGATTGCGGGTTTTGAGCAACCGCAATCAGGGGAGATACACATAGTCAATCAAATGGTTGCTGGAACAAACCTAACTATCCCCCCACAAAATCGTGAAGTGGGTATGTTATTTCAAGATTTGGCACTTTTTCCACACTTAACAGTTTCACAAAACATCGCTTTTGGTTTACACCAATTGAATAAAACCGAACAAAAACATCGAGTCAATGAGTTGTTGAGTCTGTGCCGATTAGAAGGGTTTCAAGCCAGGTACCCGCATCAGTTATCAGGAGGACAATCTCAACGAGTAGCCTTAGCTCGAGCGATGGCTCCCAAACCCAAATTAATATTACTGGATGAACCCTTTTCCAGTGTTGAGACTGGCTTACAAAACGACTTAGTCCACGAAGTAAAAAGTATGCTTCAAGCCGATCAGTCTACTGCATTATGGGTTACCCACAGTTTAGAGGAAGCCTTTGGTATTGCTGATCAAATGGGCGTTATGTTAGATGGGAAGTTATTACAGTGGAGCTTACCGAATGAACTTTATGACAAACCCGCTCACCCTGATGTGATTCACTTTTTAAAAAATGCAAACCTGGTTTCAGGAACCATTAACTCACTGGGCGAAATCGAAACTCATTTAGGCAATTTCAAACTGAATAATGATGCCAATTTCAAAGTCAATGAGCAAGCTCAAGTCGGCCTGAACAAACGCATTTTCCATATCAGCAAAAATAAAAAACCCAATGCATCAGTGACAAAAGTCGTATATCAAGGCGGTCAATATATTTTATCTCTCAAACTTTTCGAAGGCGACATCATTGAATGTTATGTTCCCAACTCAATCCACATTGGATCAAATGTATGTGTCGATGTTGATGAAGTTACTGAATTAACAGGCTTCCCAATCAGCTGATAAAATTTTTGAACTAACTCACACCAATACTGGGTCACTTACCTGGGTGTATTTACCATAAGAATAGATAAAAAACGCCGATTGCACCCATCACTGAAAACGATCTAAAATTATCGTAATGAGAATTAAATGCATTTGACATTGATTATCATTATTATTAAAATACCATTTCTTTTTTAAACACACCATACTATGACTCGCTATTCACCTATCAACCTCAGTGTTGCTGGATTACTTATTCTGTCCAACACCTTTGCTGTTGGGGCTCAAACAAATATCACCACCAAGGATGACCAGGCCAATAAAACAGTGATCCAAAATGAAGCAGATGACAATGCTGATTTGGGCAAACTGGTTGTATTGGGCAAATTTCTTTACTCAGATCAAGTCAATGCCTTAAAAACACCCACACCAATCATAGACGTCCCTCAAAGTTTATCAATCATAACGGCTGATCAAATGGCGCAGCAGGGCTTTAACAGCATTGGTGATATCATAGATTACACACCAGGTGTTAATACTTCTCAAGGTGAAGGCCATCGAGATGCAATTGTATTCCGTGGCGTGCGATCCACAGCTGACTTCTTTATTGATGGCGTCCGTGATGATGTTCAATATTTTCGCCCACTTTACAACCTCGAGCAGGTAGAAATTTTACGTGGTCCCAATGCATTATTATTTGGTCGAGGCGGTACCGGTGGAATCTTAAATCGTGTGACAAAGAAAGGTGTCATGGGTGAATCGTTTAATGACTTTACAGCTTCTGTTGACTCATTTGGAGGATTCGGATTTGCAATAGACAGTAACTTTTCAAGTAACGAACGCATGGCTTTTCGAATTAACGCCATGTATGAAGGCTTAGAAAATCATCGAAATTTTTTTGATGGAGAGCGCATAGGTTTTAACCCAACTGCTAAGTTCATTTTATCTCCAGATACAACGCTTGATTTATCCTATGAGTACATTGATCATCAGCGTTTTATTGACCGAGGAATTCCAACAGGATCTGACGGACGCCCTGTTGAAGATTTTGAAAACATTGTTTTCGGCGACCCAAGCCTGAATACGACTGAATTGCAAGCCCATTTATTCCGGGCAGCTTTACAACATGAGTTTTCAGAAAATTTAAAAGGTAACTTCAGTGCATTCTATGGCGATTATGACAAACTGTATCAAAACTTTTATGCATCAGGTTATGATCAAACTAACAGCCCAGATGTGGTCACTTTAGATGGTTACCTAGATACCACGCAACGAGAAAACATGATCATTTCTGGTCATTTAATTGGGCAGTTTTTCAGTGGTAACATTGAGCACACATGGGTAGCTGGTGTCGAATTCATCAATACCTCATCCAATCAAGACCGTTACAATGCTTTTTGGAACACCACCTTAGATGACAATGAGATTTTTTCTATCAACCGTCCTTTAAATCTCCGAGGCGGCTTAGGCATCAACGCAGCTGGTAACCCTACCAGTAATGACTTCGGTATTGATTTGAATGATGACACACGAGTCGACATTGATGTGTTCTCAATCTTTATACAAGATGAAATTCAATTGACTGATCAATTGGACCTGGTTCTTGGTGCTCGTTTTGATAGTTTTGATATAGATGTATTCAATGTTGAAGCCGATGAAAGACGCAGCCGTAAGGATGAAGAAGTTTCACCTCGGTTCGGGTTAATATATAAGCCCAAAGAAAACATCTCGATTTATGGCAGTTACAGTGAATCATTTTTACCAAGAAGCGGTGAACAATTTGCTAACATCAATGGTGACAACAATCAATTAGACCCTAATACATTCACCAATCGAGAAATTGGCTTAAAGTGGGACCTTAATCAAAGCTTGAGTCTCACAGCAGCCGTTTTTGAAATAGAGCAAAGTTCGCCTCAAGTAGCCGATGATGACCCTTCTACATTAGATGTGATTGATTCAGAAATCGATGGGTTTGAAATTCAATTGAAAGGCCAAATTAACGATTACTGGTATATTTCTGCTGGTTACACCAATCTTGATGGCGAGCAGGTTAATCGCGATGGTGCCACAGGATTACGTCCACGTGAATTACCTGAGAACATGTTTTCAGTTTGGAACAACTTTCAAGTGACTGATCAATTTGGGTTAGGCATAGGCCTAACTTATCAAGATGACAGTTTTATCAACAACAGTAACAGTGCTTCACTACCTAGTTATACACGCATTGATGCTGCGGCATTTTATGATGTATCAGAAATGTTGAGGATTCAATTGAATGTTGAAAATCTCACTGATGAACTTTACTTTCCCAATGCACACAGCACGCATCAAGCTACAGTAGGAGCACCTTTAAATGCTCGCATAACTGCTAATTGGCGCTTTTAAATCTGTGTAAATAAAGAAAAGAGTCAGCTTCAAGCTGACTCTTTCACATTGGGTCAATGGCTTTTGTATTTAGTCTAGTCCATTCTTAAACAAGTAATCCGTTCTTAAATCAAAGTCAATATCTGTTAATGATTGGTTCGCAGTTATCACAACAGGTACAGCATCCAAAGGATCACAATTGCCTTCAATACAATAATCACCACCATATTTAGCATCGACCAAGCCGCCATCATTTGCGGTCGTTAAATAATAATTTCCAGCTGGCAACCCTGCAGTCATGTAAAAACCAGAATCATCTGAAGGGTATGAGCCATAAAACACCCCATCATTGTTGTAAACATTAACATCTACATACCTGGCCGGCAATGAGCTACCGAATGTATTGACTTGACCAGTGATGGTCCCACCTGCACTCAAACTAAAATCAAGCACCGGAGCACCCTCGGCCGCATTGATTATGGGGCCACCTAAAACGATGGGGTCTCCGGTAGTGACATCACAAGCTGAGCCAGGACAAGGCGTCCCATCAAATAAGATATCAATCCAACCACCCGCTTCCTCCGGAAAAAAGCCCAAGAGCGGCAAGTTTGAACCATTATTGGTTAGGGCATAATATGTGCCAGCTGGTAATCCACTAACGGTGAAATCACCCATCGCATCTGTGGTAGCCCAGGTTGCGAAATTCCCAACGTCATCATAAACCAAGACATGAACATCTGGGATTGGATTGGGTGAACCCAATTCAGTGATGGTACCTGAAAAGCTGAATGCAGTTGATAAGGCAAAATCAATACCGGTTACAGTAGCTGCAGCAGCTTCCGCCACTCGGTCTCTCGGCACTTGCCTGACATAAGCTGGCACAACTACATTGCCTGCAGTTAAATCACATGTAATACCCGGGCAATCAATGTTGCCGGCTGAATCATATTTTTGCATCACAAATGGCGCATTAAAGTTTCCTGTAAACATTGAACCTGTTCTGACTGAATAAGTACCAGGAGGCAAGGCCCTCTGGGATGTATAAGTACCATCATTTGGGTCAATACCAGCACCTCCGGCTACAAGCCCTGCTGAATCGTAAAATTGAATGAATTGTGGTCTTTCAGAACTGATGGGGAGGCCAGTCATGGCGTCAGTGACTGTTCCACTGATTTTTCCACCATATTCAAGCAGAAAATTAATTCCCAAACGCTGTTCACCAGCACCTAAAACCACGGGATCGCCACCGCCACCACGATCACAACCACTCCACGGACAACGAATATCATTATAAAGTTCACGTTGAAAGAATTCACGGCCTAAGTCGCCACCTTGAATAAAGTATGTTCCAGGTAACAAGCCACCGATTTTAAATGAACCATTGAACAAAGGATCATGATTGCTGCCATTCAAAAATTGAGTCGCTATCAGGCGATTGGATACATTGAAGATAAAAATCAGTCCTAACTCTTCAACTGTTTCTGGTAAATGTGAACCGTTAAGAATGGCTCCAGATATACTGGCCCCAACGTTTAAAGAAAAATCAATGCCGCTTGTGGTCATACCATTGGTTAAACTAACCAAATCACCAGCACCATTAAACACCATGGTGCTGCATAAATTACATTGAATGTCATTATATATTTCCGGTACATGCTCGTTAACAGCAGAAAAATTTGGTGCTAAATATACTTTGTAGTTTCCTTGAGGAATCCCTCTCACTGTATAGTTTCCTGCACCATCAAATTCGGTATACAAGCCTCCATTAATCATTTCAGTTGGTTCAAACACATTGATATTCAGCGTTTCAACTGCTGCCATTGTTGTTGCATCTGTAATTTGCCCTGTTAACGTGGCTCCAACTGTCAGTGAAAAATCAAATCCATTGAGCACATCACCTGGAGTCAAAGTAACGGTTCCGGCTGGGTCGGGTTGGCAATTAATACATACCACAGTTCCAGCGCTGGTCCACTGAACATCTACATATGCATCAGTTTGATCTGCAACGAACAAATAATAGTCCCCTGCCCCCAAACCCTGAATGGTGAAATTACCTCCTGCATCGGTAGTGGCATTACCAAAGAAACCTTGAGAATCTAAAGGTCTGAGGTTCACACTTATCATGTCTAACGGCGTAACTCCATCCAATACCTGACCTGATATGGAAGCGCCTATCACTAAATCCATGTCCACAGAAACACGATTTTCCGCATCAGCCAAACTGATGGTATTGTCACCATCTGGTACACAACGGCTACACTGTTCTGTTACCGTTGATGACCACATGGCATTAATATATATATCATTAAATCCATTGGCAACCAAATAATAATCACCCGCAGCCAAGTCTGGTATGGTGAACGCACCCTTGGCATCAGAAAGTGCGCTACCTGCAAATGCATTGGTGCCTATATGATATAAATATAACTCAACATCAGATTCATCAATTGAACTGACTTGAACGGTACCAGAAACACTTGCAGTGCCTGCTGGACCTGATTTTACAAGGTTCTGCTGTGTTCGAGCAGCCAGAATTAAGTGCTCCATACCGTTTAATTCTGCCATCTTATTTTCAAATTCAAACTGTAAAATATGGCCTTCTGCTAATTGCTCTTCAAATACAGTGCGTTGAATATCAATATGTCCTTGCTTTGAATTAATTTGAGCATTAATTGGCAAAGTCAACAAACAAATCATTGTCTTCAATATGTTTTTCATTATTTTCCCCATAGGTTACTAACATCTCTCAACCAAGTATAATACGTCCAGACATAATAATTTGCTTTAAAAAATTGAAATAAAATGGGTTTATCAATAAAAATA
>CALDFB010000037.1 GCA_937942365.1 uncultured Marinicella sp.
TTAGGTTCTTCTAAAAGCGGTTTTGGACATTGGTGGATGCAGAGAACGAGTGCCATATTGCTGATTCCTTGTGGCTTGTATGTATTGTTCAGTATAGCAGGGGCCGAAGTGCTGAGTGCTCAGGTGGTAATCAGTTGGTTGGCTCAACCAATCAATGCAGCAGTTACTTTGTTGTTTGCTTTGGCTGGAAGCTATCATGGTGCCCTAGGTATTCAAGTCGTGGTTGAGGATTATGTTCATAACCATGCTGTTAATTTAACGCTGAGATTTTTAACTAAAATTTTAATGATTGTAATGATGATGGCCAGTGTTTTTGCAATCGCAACCATTTTATTTGGATGAACCGATGACCCAAGAAAACCAAAAAATAAAAACCGGAAATTATGAAATAATTGAACATAAATTTGACGCCATTGTGGTTGGTGCTGGTGGTGCGGGGTTACGTGCAACCATGGGCTTGGCTACAAAAGGTTTGTCGACTGCTTGTATCAGTAAAGTATTCCCAACCAGATCTCATACTGTGGCCGCTCAAGGTGGAATGTCTGCCTCTTTAGGCAACATGGGTGAAGATGATTGGCGTTGGCACATGTATGACACCATCAAAGGTTCAGATTGGTTAGGTGACCAAGACGCCATTGAGTACATGTGTCGCGAAGCAGTTCCTTCTGTGGTTGAGTTAGAACATTATGGTGTGCCTTTCTCAAGAACAGAAGAGGGTAAAATATACCAAAGACCTTTTGGTGGCATGACCACAAATTACGGTGAGGGAACTGCACAAAGAACTTGTGCCGCTGCGGATCGAACAGGCCATGCCATTTTACATACCCTGTATCAACAGTCTTTGAAACACGATGCTTCTTTCTTTATTGAGTATTTTGCTATCGATTTGGTGATGGAAGGCGGTGAATGTAAAGGTGTGTTGGCGTGGAATTTAGCTGATGGTACCTTACATTTGTTCCGAGGCCAGGCAGTGATATTGGCTACAGGCGGTTACGGCAGGGCTTACTTTTCTTGTACTTCTGCTCATACTTGTACTGGAGACGGTAATGCGATGGTACTTAGAGCTGGCTTACCTTTACAAGACATGGAGTTTGTACAGTTTCATCCCACCGGAATTTACGGTGCAGGTTGTTTGATCACCGAAGGGGTGCGAGGAGAAGGTGGCTTTTTGACCAATTCGAAAGGTGAACGGTTTATGGAGCGATATGCGCCGAATGCCAAAGATTTGGCGTCAAGAGACGTGGTATCACGCTCAATGACAATTGAAATCAGAGAAGGAAGAGGCGTGGGGGGCGAAAATGATCACATTCACTTGAATTTACAACATTTGGGTGCGGAAGTGATTAATAAACGCTTGCCTGGTATTGCTGAATCAGCGGAAATTTTTGCTGGTGTTGATGTCGATAAAGAGCCCATTCCTGTCTTGCCAACAGTTCATTACAATATGGGTGGTATCCCTACTAATTACCATGGTGAAGTGGTTAATAAGGTGGGTGATGATCCAGATCAAGTCGTTCCTGGTCTTTTTGCTATTGGTGAAGCAGCTTGTGTTTCTGTTCATGGTGCCAATCGACTGGGGTCTAATTCATTGCTTGACCTGATTGTATTTGGTCGAGCAGTTGCAGATCGTTGTGCAGCTATAATCAAACCGGGTGCTAAACATTCTGAATTGAGTCAGGGTGTGATGGATAAATCTTTAGCTAACTTGGATCAAACTCGTCACGCTCAAGGTTCAATAAAAACTGCTGATTTACGTTTGGAAATGCAAAAAATTATGCAGAATAATGCCGCTGTTTTCAGAACGGGCGAAGTCCTTGAAGAAGGTTGTCAAAAAATTGCTGTGACAGCAGCAAAAATAAATGACATCAATGTGACTGACAATTCGATGATTTGGAATACCGATTTAGTTGAAACTTTGGAACTACAAAACTTAATGATTCAAGCAAAAGTGACTATGTTTTCTGCTGAAAATCGCAAAGAGTCTCGAGGTGCGCATGCCCGAGAGGATTTTCCTGACAGGAATGATGATCAGTGGATGAAACATACTTTGGCTTATATTGATGACAAGGGTGAAGTGACCTTTGAATATCGACCCGTTCATATGTATACGCTGACTGATGAGTGTGAAGTTATCCCACCCAAACCACGCGTATACTGATTAAACGCTCACCGAGATTAAATTATGGCAGAATTTAGATTACCTAAAAACTCAAGAGTAAAAAAAGGCCAACATTATAAGGCTGAGACAAGCGGTCAATTGACGACGGTAAAAGTCTATCGTTGGTCGCCTGATGATGACCAAAACCCAAGGACTGATACTTATGAAGTCGATTTGGATAATTGTGGACCCATGGTTCTAGACGCTTTGATCAAAATCAAAGATGAGATGGATTCTACAGTCACTTTCAGACGTTCTTGCCGCGAAGGTATTTGTGGTTCTTGTGCAATGAACATCAATGGCACCAATACTTTGGCTTGTACCACCTCTATTAAACAGTTTAAGGGCAAGGAAATAGCCATTTATCCTTTACCTCATCTCGAGGTTATCAAGGATTTGGTGCCAGACTTGACTCACTTTTATGCACAATATGCATCAATCAAACCATGGATGCAAACTGACTCTGTACCCTTGCCTGATAAAGAGCGTTTGCAGTCAATTGAAGACCGTGAAAAATTAGATGGTTTGTATGAGTGTATTTTGTGTGCCTGTTGTCAGACATCATGCCCCAGTTATTGGTGGAATGGAGACCGTTACCTTGGCCCAGCTGTATTGCTACAATCATACCGTTGGTTGGCAGATTCGCGTGATGAGTATACTGGAGAACGTTTGGAAGACTTAGAGGATCCTTTTAAAGTATACCGTTGCCACACCATCATGAATTGTGCGAACACATGTCCAAAGGGGTTGAATCCAGGTAAAGCCATTGGTGAAATCAAGAAAATGATTGCTCAGCGGCATGCCTTATAAGGTTTTTAAATGATTAATAGTGAATCGACTGTAGCTCTGAGCGAAGGTTATTTTCGCTGGCGATGCCGTCGAGGAATGAAAGAACTTGATTTTATCCTCAACAGATACTTAGATAAAGCTTATAAAAAAATGGATGACACCACAAAGCAATTATTAGATGATATGTTGGCACAAGAAGACATGTTACTTTGGTATTGGCTCAGTGGTAAAAGTCAGCCCGTTGATTCAACTATACATTTCAAAACTCTGGTGGAGCAAATTTGTGCAGCCGGTTACCATAAAAAATAAAGATTACAGCAACACCCTTTGGTTACCTCAAACAGTTATGATGGTATGTTCACTGATGTTGTTGTGGATAGCTTTAACCGTTGAAATGTGGTTTTTGATCCCACTGCCAGTTTTTATAATGGTGCTTAATAGAAATAAACTAACCTTGGATAAACAGTCGGCATTGCAATTCAGCATGCATTCCAATGGCATCTTGACCTTGAATAAGAAAGGTACATCCGCTCATGACGATGATTTAAGCGTGGCGGTTCAATCAATATGGTATTTACCACAGATTTTAATGTTAAAGTTAAATGTAAAAACCAATCAAAAACCAGTCTATCTGACTGTGTTTCGATCGGTTATTGGACCTGCCAAGTTTTCACTGTTATTGGTTGGCTTGACCCAATTAGATCACTCATTAAACGAGAGGCGTATCAGCCGTGTCTAGCAACATGAAAATGAAGAAAAGTTCAGTTCTGGTTGGTGATGTTGAAGTCGGTGCTGGTCGTGTGGTGGTTCAGTCCATGACCAATACAGATACCGCTGATGCCAAATCAACAGCACAACAAATTTATCAACTGCATCAAGCAGGCTCTGAGTTGGTTCGCATCACAGTCAATAATGAGGACTCAGCTGCTGCGGTGCCTGAAATTATTGATCGATTACACGCCGCTCATTGTCATGTGCCTGTGATAGGTGACTTTCATTACAATGGTCATCAGTTATTACAAGACTACCCTGAATGCGCCGAGAAACTGGCTAAATATCGAATCAATCCAGGTAATGTTGGCTTTGGCAGAAAACGTGATAAACAATTTGAAGCCATCATTCAAGTGGCTAAAGACTTAAATAAACCTGTCCGTATTGGTGGTAACTGGGGCAGTTTGGATCAAAAGTTAATGGCCAAAATGATGGATGAAAACGCAGTGGCTGATAAACCATTGTCAAGCGGTGCATTGATAGAAAAAGCTTTGATTGAATCTGTTTTAACCAGTGCCGAACAAGCTGAATCTTTTGGGTTATCAGCCAATAAAGTTATTGTGAGTTGTAAGGTCAGCAGTGTTCAATCATTGATCAGGATATATCAAGAACTGCATCGTTCTTGTCCATATGCCTTGCACTTGGGTTTAACTGAGGCCGGTATGGGTAATAAAGGTATTGTTGCATCCACTGCTGCGCTTTCAGTATTGCTGCAACAAGGCATTGGAGACACCATCAGAGTGTCTTTAACCCCTGAACCCAATCAAGCCAGAACTGCAGAAGTGAAAGTTGCGCAACAAATTTTGCAATCTTTGGAATTGCAATCATTCAAGCCTGAAGTCACAGCATGCCCTGGTTGTGGTCGAACGACCAGTGAATTTTTTCAAGTGCTCGCTAAAGAAGTCACCGAGCATATGGAAGCTAAAATGCCAGAATGGCGCTTGTCTCACCCCGGCGTCAAAGACATGAATGTGGCAGTGATGGGTTGTATTGTTAATGGTCCGGGTGAATCAAAACATGCTGATATTGGTATTTCATTACCTGGCACAGGTGAAACGCCCTCAGCACCTATTTTTATCCGTGGTAAAAAAGCACACACTTTAAAAGGCGATGACATTGCAGGTCAGTTTATTGATATTTTGGATGATTTTGTTCATACGCATTACTGAGAATTTTTAGGTTCAATAAAAAAGGGTTCTTGCGAACCCTCAGACTGCTGACAAAGTCCCCACTTTTGAGTGGGGATTTTTTATAATAGATGTATGTTAAAAGACCAGTCTCCTATCCAGTCTAGTTATGAGTTTGTTAG
>CALDFB010000038.1 GCA_937942365.1 uncultured Marinicella sp.
GCTATTCCTCTTTGATGTTAATTCATCTGTATCCTGAAATGTTTCAATGTGCAGTCTCAATGGCAGGCGTGATGGACTTACCCTTGATGTTTTCCTCAAAAGATCTGTCAAGGAATCCACAACTTTATCAAAAGCTGGTTGAGATTGTAGGCGATCCAAAAACTGATTTAAAAACTTTGGTAGATAAATCACCTTTGTATCTACTTAAAGACATTAGAAAGCCGTTCTTACTTTTTCATGGAATGAAGGATAAACGAGTCAGGCTTGAACATGCATTCAGGATGCAGCAGATGATTCAACTCAATGATCAAGACAATGAAGTAGTTATTTTTGAAGATGAAGGGCACGCCTTTAATCATACAAATTCGATTATTTACTATCTAGCTCAATCATTAGATTTTATAAAAGCCAGTATCAACAAATAAAACAGAATGTAAAATAGGTGTGGTTTGCTTTGAGTTAACTCATAATATGTTTGGTTAATTTTTAAAGTGTGCTTTTATACTAAATAAAGACAATTTTAAGTATATTCTAAAGGCGTAATGTTTTTATTTTAAGTGGTTATAGTTAGTCTGGTGGATTAAATAAAGATGAATTTTCAAGCGGGTTTAAATTGAGCTTAATTAGTTGTCAATACAAATGGTCGGCGTATCAGTGATTGACTGGCCTGATTTAACGGCATTGTGGTTGAGCATTAAGCTGGCATCGGTAACCACCATTTTGTTGATTTTGATTACTACGCCACTGGCATATTGGTTATCCATCACACGGTCTAAGCTTAAACCTTTGATAGAAACCCTGGTTGCCTTACCCATTGTATTACCACCCACAGTCTTGGGCTTTTATCTGTTGATACTTTTAGGGCCTGAGGGTTGGTTGGGGTCATTGTGGATTAAGTTCACCGGCTCGGCTTTGACTTTTTCTTTCACTGGTTTGGTCATTGCATCCATTTTTTACAGTTTACCCTTTGTGGTGCAACCGTTGCAGAATGGGTTTGAGTCGATAAATCCACGTCTTAAGGAAGCTGCCAGATCCTTAGGTGTTAAGCCCATAGATGTGGTTTTTAATATCAGTATCCCACTGGCTAAAAGAGCTTATTTAACAGCAGCGGTTTTAGGTTTTGCTCATACTTTAGGTGAGTTTGGTGTGGTTTTGATGGTGGGTGGAAATATTCCTGGTGAAACAAAAGTCATTGCGATCGAGATTTATAACCAAGTCGAAATGTTGAATTATTCGCAAGCTCATGTGCTGTCAGCCATCTTGCTATTGTTGGCTTTTTTAATGATTTTCCTGATGTATTTTTTGAACCATAAAAGCAGGTACCAAACTAAAATAGTCTAAGGCATGGCTGAATTATTAAAGGTGAATTAATCGATAGAATAATACAAAAGCATGTGACTCAACCTATTCACATGCTATGAAATCAATCAGATTTTAATTCAGTTTTCGAAATCATTGGCATAAATTAAATCATCCAAAATGTCATTGGAAGAAGCGAAAGTGACTGCAGAGGGTATAAATGAGCCTGTGCCATTGATTTAACCTTCGATGTTTTGCATCGTGAATCAACTATTCTAACTATATGGTTATTTTTGATATCAGAGTATGATGAGTCAATCTACAGAACATTTAATAAATCAAAAGCTGCATTTCCTGCGTATTTAGCATCGGTACCTAGTTGCTCTTCTATCCTTAACAGTTGATTGTATTTTGCAATCCGATCTGAACGACACAGCGAACCAGTTTTTATCTGTGTGGCCGAAGTTGCTACGGCCAAATCGGCTATGGTGTTGTCTTCTGTTTCGCCTGATCTGTGTGATATGACTGCGGTATACCCTGATTGATGAGCTAAATTAATGGCTTCTAAAGTTTCGGTTAAAGTACCAATTTGATTGAATTTAATCAGAATTGAATTGGCAATGTTTTTATCGATGCCTTCTTTGAAAATCGATGTGTTCGTGACAAACAAATCATCACCGACTAATTGAACTTTATCACCTAATTTTTCAGTTAAATGTTTCCAGCCTGACCAATCTGACTCGTCTAAACCATCTTCAATACTGATGATAGGATATTGATCAACCCAGGACGACAAAAATTCTGTGAATTGCACAGATGTAAGTTGTTTGTTTTCACCAGCCAAGTGGTATATGCCATCTTTATGAAACTCAGAACTGGCCACATCTAAACCTAAGTGTACTTGATCACCAATTGTATAACCTGTCTGATGAATGGCTTCTAAGATGGTTTCAACTGCTTCAACATTAGATCGCAGATTTGGGGCAAAGCCGCCTTCATCTCCAACTGCTGTCGACAAACCTTTACTTTTTAGCACCCGTGCTAAGGAGTGGAATATTTCAGTTCCACAGCGCAAAGCTTCTGAAAAGGATGTGAATCCTGTCGGTAAAACCATGAATTCCTGGACATCGATGTTGTTATCTGCATGTTCTCCACCATTGATGATGTTCATCATGGGTACGGGTAATTCATATTGATCCACTGTGGATATACTTTTGTATAAAGGCAATTTTTTGTCATTGGCCACAGCATGGGCATTGGCCAAAGAAATGCCGAGTAAGGCATTGGCACCTAAATTTCCTTTGTTGTCAGTACCATCGAGTTCCAACATCGCTTGATCCAGGCCGGCTTGATCGGTGGCATCGCGTCCAGTTAAGGCATCAGCTAATGTGGTGTTGACGTTGTTTACAGCTTTTTTTACACCTTTGCCTAAATACCTTTCTTTATCACCATCACGTAACTCAATGGCCTCTCGAGCACCCGTTGATGCACCGGATGGGACAATGGCACGTCCGAAAGCACCTGATGTCAAAGTAACTTCTGCTTCTAATGTCGGATTGCCTCTGGAGTCCAAGACTTCTCTGGCATGAATGTGTTTAATTCCACTCATTGGTTTCTTCCTGTAATGGTTTTGCTTTTATGGTTTGGTCAATGGTTTTTAAGGTTTCAAGTAGTCCAGCCATTTGATCTAGTTTAACCGCATTCGGGCCATCGCTTTTGGCATGAGCTGGATCAGGATGGGTTTCCATAAAGAGGCCTGAAATCCCAACAGCTGTAGCGGCTCTGGCTAACACAGGAACATGCTCACGCTGGCCTCCTGAGGTTCCACCTTGTCCACCAGGTAATTGCACTGAATGAGTGGCATCAAAGACAATGGGGCATCCTGTTTCTCTCATCACTGCCAATGATCGCATATCTGAAACCAGGTTGTTATAACCGAAACTGGCACCACGTTCACAAACCATGATTTGTTGGTTGCCGGTTGATTGTGCTTTTTCTATGACATTCTTCATGTCCCAAGGAGCCATGAATTGTCCCTTTTTAATGTTTACAGGCTTACCTGCATTACACACTCGTAAGATAAAATTTGTTTGGCGCGCTAAAAAAGCAGGTGTCTGCAAAACATCAACCACATCAGCCACTTCTTCAATGGGCGAGTCATCATGAACGTCGGTTATGACAGGAACACCCACTTGTTTCTGGACTTCTGACAAAATGTTCAAGCCAGTTTCCATGCCCAAGCCACGAAATGAGTTCAATGATGTGCGATTGGCTTTATCAAATGATGATTTAAATATAAAAGGTATGCCCAAACGATTTGTGACTTCTTTGAGGTGTCCAGCGGTGTCTATGGCCAATTGCATAGATTCAATCACACAAGGCCCAGCAATCAAGAAAAAAGGTTGGTCTAAGCCGGCTTCAAAATGACATAATTTCATATTTATTCTCGATGTTATTTTAGTTTGGTTTCATTATGCAGCTTGTTCTTTGTGTTGATGGGTCAATGCAGCTGCAATATAACTGGCAAATAGAGGGTGTCCATCTCGTGGTGTTGAATTGAATTCAGGGTGAAATTGACAAGCCAAAAACCAAGGGTGATTGGGTAATTCCACGATCTCAACCAGCTTTGAATCTTCTGAGTGACCTGAAAATACTAATCCTGCCTGGCTCAATTGATTGGTGTAGTTATTGTTAAATTCATATCGGTGTCTATGACGTTCTGATATTAATTCTTGATGATAAACTTGGTGAGCCAAAGAGCCTTTTTCTAATATTGAATTTTGGGCTCCAAGTCGCATGGTGCCACCTAAATCAGATTGAGAGTTGCGAATTTCTTTTTGTCCTGCGCGATCCATCCATTCTGTAATTAAGCCTATCACTGGATGCGGTGTTTTTTCATTGTTCTCTGTGGTATTGGCTTCAGTCAGTCCACAAACATTGCGGGCATAATCAATGACAGCGGCATGCATGCCGTAACAAATGCCTAGATATGGTATTTTATTTTCTCTGGCAAAACCAACAGCAAATATTTTACCTTCAAAGCCTCGGTTACCAAAACCTCCAGGAACCAATATGGCATCAACATCATCGAAGACAGTACCATTTTTGACTTTCCCTAACTCTTCTGAATCAATGTGTTTGATCTTAACTTGAGTTTGATTTGGAATCCCAGCGTGTCGCAAAGCTTCATTCAATGATTTATAAGCATCAGAATGGTCTAAATATTTACCGACCATACCAATGGTTACGTGGTGCAAAGTGTTGGCTTCTGCGGCTACTACACGTTGCCATTCTGATAAGTCGGTAGGTTGACAGGATAAGTTAAACCTTTCAATCACTAAGTCATCAAATCCTTCATTGCTCAACTCTTCAGGTATTTGATAGATGTTACTGCAATCAAGTACGGGGATGACCGCTCGAGCTTCGACATTGGTGAATAAGGCTATTTTTTGTAACTCTTCTTCTGGTATGGGGTGTTCTGCTCGACACAATAAAATATCTGGCTGAATTCCAATAGAGCGTAACTCCTTGACTGAATGTTGAGTCGGTTTGGTTTTTAGTTCACCTGCAGCCCTGATAAATGGAACCAGTGTTAAGTGAACAAAGAGTGCGTTTTTACGACCTTCTTCAACACCCATTTGTCGAATGGCTTCCATAAAAGGCAATGATTCAATATCACCAACAGTGCCGCCGATTTCTACCATGATGACATCAAAACCTGATGCGGCTTTTCTTACTTTGGATTTAATTTCATCGGTGATATGAGGAATCACTTGTACAGTCCCACCTAAATAATCGCCACGGCGTTCTTTGCGAATGACGTTTTCATAGATTTGACCTGAAGTGTAGTTATTGTCACGAGACATTTTTGTGCGCACGAATCGCTCATAGTGGCCTAAATCCAAATCCGTTTCAGCACCGTCTTCCGTAACAAAAACTTCGCCATGTTGAAATGGACTCATGGTGCCTGGATCGACATTAATGTAGGGGTCTAATTTCATCATGGTCACACGCAGTCCACGTGCTTCAAGGAGCGATGCCAAGGATGCAGCCGCTATGCCCTTTCCAAGAGATGAAACCACACCACCGGTGACAAAAACAAATTTAGTCATGCTGGGTGAAATAGTTATGCTCAGAAAGGACGTGTATTATATCCGATGGCTGATTTACTTAGCAACTGGCTTGATAGAAATTCAGAAGAATAAATTGATTGATCAATTGGGTTTGATTCATGCTTTATAGAATTATTGAACTTAAGGAGGGCTTGATTTCATTGATTTGTATACAGTTCTTAAGCTGTTTTGCGGCTAATTTCATGGCGTTTTTGTTGTCAGCATGTATAAAAGCAATTGGTTTTTGGGTATCAATGAACTGGCCGAGGTTACAAAACTGTGAAAACCCTACAGCATGATTAATTTGATCATTAGCCTGACAACGCCCACCGCCTAGTTCAATTATACTGAGTCCAATATTTCTGCAATTAACGGCTGTGAGGTAGCCAGGTGAATCAGCAAAAATAGGCTCTACCAATTGAGCTGATTTAATGTATTTTTGTGGTTGTTCTAACAAATCTACAGGACCGCCATGAGCTGCTGTCATTCGGGCAAATATTTCAGCGGCTTTGCCATTGTGTAAAACAGAATTTACTTGTGTTTTTCCATCTTCGGTGTTTTTGGCCAGGTTTCCAGTGACCAATAATTCGGCACATAGTTTTTCAACCAACTCATGCAACCGGGTATCCACTTTTGTTTGGGTTAAGTATTCAATGGTCTCCATCACTTCTACACAATGCCCAGCTGAGTGGCCAATGATTTGGTTCATGTCAGTGATGATGGCCTGGGTTTTGATGGGTGAGACTGTTTGAATGCTCTTGGCCAGATTTAGTGCCATGGCGATATTGTCCGCGAAAGCACCGTTTCCACATTTGATATCCATGACTAGGCCATCGAGTCCTGAAGCCAGTTTTTTGGATAAAATAGATGCTGTAATCAGTGGAATGCTGTCGACTGTAGCAGTGATGTCGCGGGTAGCATAAACTCTTTTGTCAGCCGGTGCCAAGTTACTGGTTTGACCTATGATTGAACAACCTACTTCTTTGACTACTTGTTCAAATTTTTGCGGTGAGATTTGTGTGTTATAGCCAGGGATGGCTTCCAGTTTATCTAAAGTACCGCCAGTATGGCCTAAGCCCCGACCAGATATCATTGGTACAAAAGCGCCACACGCAGCCATGATCGGAGCGAGCATCAGTGACACTTTATCACCCACACCACCAGTAGAATGTTTATCTAGCACAGGTCCATTCAAGTTTAAATGTGACCATTCCAACACTTCTCCTGAGTGTTGCATGGCTCTGGTTAAATCACGCCGTTCTTGAAGATTCATGTCTTGGAAAAAAACCGCCATAGCAAAAGCGCCTATTTGTCCTTCGGTGATGCTGTTGTCAGTGATTCCATTCACAAAAAAATTAATTTCTGCTGTGCTAAGCACTTGGCCATCGCGTTTCTTTTTAATGATTTCTTGGGGTAGGTGTGTCATAAATTTAAACTGTACATTACTCTTTATCTGCGGACGACCAAATTAGAGTATCTTAAAGGATGAATTAATTTCTCACAAATAAAAGCAACAGAATCAGTAATTGAGTGGTTACTGATGTGATGTCAAAGCTTGGGTATATTCAAGTGATAGGTCTAAAAGTTGTTATTGAATTTATGACCCAAGCCCTGATCTCTGCATTTGGTTTTTATTGAAATCAGGGCTTGAAAACATGACTTGCTTTTAATTCGCTCGTTGGCAACGACCCAGAATAACAGTTTGGCCTGCTGTGGCATTCAACAATAATCTGTTGCATTCAGAAAATGTACTGGCTGATACACTGTGAAGTACCAGGAATTGGTCATACCAAGTACCAACCCATACTGCCTGACCTGAACCTGGATTAGGGTTTGGATTAGGATTTGGATCTACACATTCGCCAGCTGGATTAGTGATACAGGGGTCGAATTGAGCAGATGTCTCAGCAGGAAAAAATACAGTTACTGCAGTTGTCAATAATGCCATGAGTGTCATTTTTTTAAATAAATTCATTTTTTTACCTTTAATAAAAGTTCAGTAAGGAGTAAACCTCATTGGTTTACATGTCATTATCAAATCGGAATTTGATGGTTGATAATTTATCTTTTATTTGAGGCAATTTTTTTATGTGCGGCGACAATATTTTTAGGGTTTTGATTTATGCCATAATTTGAGTTGAATCTTACAAAAAAGCCAGATCATTGAGGTGATCTGGCCCTTTTAAAATATGTTGGTTTTGTATATACCTGATTAATTAAGGGGCAACAATAATGCCGATGCCGCCAGCGCCAAGACAATTGGCCAAGGCCTGTTCTACTGTTCTGGTCTGACTGAACCAAAGTAAGCCATTGGGTCCAATACAAGCAAACCGAACCATGTTATTATTATTGCCACCACCGCCACCAATACCTGGACCACCACCAGGGTTATCAACGCACACACCATTGGCGTCTGTTATACATGGAGGGTCTGCAAAAGTTATTGTAGGAATCATCAATGATACCAGTGCCATTATTTTGATCATGTTCATGTTATTTACCTTTAATGTTATTGAAAAACGCAGACTCACTTAAAAATCAGTGGCCTGTCCGTTTGTTAATTTAATTGGTTTTGAGTGGTCTTTTTATAAGATGGGCGACATTAATTTTAGGTTTTGCTGATTTTTAACTTTTCTTATTACAGTTTTGATATTGTTTTGGTGTCATACCATAACGTTGTTTGAACATTTGAGAAAAGTAAGATACCGAGCTGAATCCACATTTATCTGAAGTTATGGATACTTGATAGCCTTTTCTGAGTGAGGAGGCAGCTTGTTCAAACCTGTATTCCCTTAATACAGCCAAGGGAGATGAATTTAGTAAAGCTTTGGTTTTTCTTTGCAGTTGTTTCTCACTGACAAACATTAAATTGGCAAGTTCTGCTAAACCGAAAGTTGAATCCTGATAATTGTTTTTAATTTCATTTTTTAATTTTATGACAAACTGCTTATCTATTTCTAAGAGCTCTGAATAAATGTCTTTTTTAATCAGGTTTTGATTCTTCTTATTTAAAATATTTCGAACATTGATGATGTTCTTTAATTGAATGATCAGTTCTTCTGCATCGAATGGTTTATCTATGAATAAGTCTATGCCTTCCTGCCACCCTTTTATTCGACTGGGTCGATCGGTCAATGCTGTTAATAAAACCAAAGGTATGTGTGAGGTAACTAATTCATTTCTCAATGTTCTACAGACTTGATAACCATTCATTTCAGGCATCATCACATCGCTGATTACAATGTCTGGAACTGATTTTATGGCTGTAGCAATGCCATCTTTACCATTTGATTCGAGCAGGCAATTGAAGTTTCCTTTAAGGATTTGATGAATATGAAGCCGCATATCCTTGTTGTCTTCGATAATCAGTATGGTTGACTTTTTATAGTCAGCTTCTGTTACGGTCAGTGGTTTTTCATTTTCATTAATAACAGTAAAGTGATCAACTGGAAAAATGATACTGAATATACTGCCTTTTCCGGGTTCACTTTCTACAGTAACTTTGGCGTTATTAAGGGTGGCTATTTCTTTGACTATAGCCAGTCCGATACCAACACCTTCAGTCTCATGGTGTTGTGACAGGCGGCCAAATCTTTTAAAAATGACTTCTTTTTGATCATCATTGAACCCTGCGCCATTGTCTTTGACATAAACTTTGACTTTATCGCCAGTGACTTCTGTGCCAAGATGGACCTTTCCTTTGGGGTGCGTATATTTGAAGGCATTGGATAAAAAGTTACCGATCGTTAATTCCAAGGCATCTTGAGTGACTTGAATAGTGACATCGTATAATTTCTCATAAGTAAAGGTGATGTCTTTTTTTTGTGCTTGGTATAAAAAGGGCTCGGCTATCAATTCGAGCCTGACACCCAGTTGAATGGGCATTTTTGCTGTCTGATCTTTTTCCACTGACTTTGACAGTTCTAACATTTGGTTAACCAGTCTTAAAAGTCTGTTGGAGTTTCTTTCAACCATCTGCAGCATTTTGACTTTATGGTTACTCTTTTCTTGTTTGGCTAGCTCGGATATGGGGCCTTTAATCAGTGTGATTGGCGTTCTGAATTCATGAGAAACATTAGAAAAAATTTCGTCTTTTCTTTCAATCAAATTTTCTAATTCAGTTTTTTGACTTTCTATATGTAATGTTTGCTTTTTAACTTGGGTTTTCAAGTATTCATTCAACTTTTTTTGACTTCTGGTTTTTTGTTTGACATACAAATAGATTAAAAAGAGTAACGTCAGAAAATAAATTAAATAAGCCCACCATGAAAACCATGGTGCGGGAGAAATTTGAATGTCTATAGATTTGATTTGATCACTCCAGACTTGATCTCTATTTGTAGCCTTGATTAACAATTTATACTTCCCAGCTTCGAGCTGTGTGAAAGAAAGACTGTTGTCTCGATATGGCAAATCAATCCATTCTGAAAATACAGGCTCCAGCTTATATGCATATCTGATCGTGCCACGGTTATAAAAATCTAAACTATTGAAGTCGAGCTTAATTATTTTATCAAGGTGGCTGAATCGGAGTTTTTTTGCTTCTTCTACAGGTGAATCAAGTATAAAACCACTTGGGGTTTTGTGGTTGGTAGTGACTGGCATATTGGCCAAAGATAATTGACTGATCAGCAAGGGGGAGTCTCGATTTTTGGTGCTTATTTGAGTTGGTTCAAATTCTACGTATCCACTATCTCCTGCGAAAAGAAGTTTGTTTTTATAACTGAATGATGAAAGAAATAATGACAAGTAATTATTTCGTGAAGTGCCAGAAAACAAATGTTTTTCATTGGTTTTGGTGTTAAGTTTTATCAAGCCTTTTTTGCTGCCAAACCAAACCAAATCAGGGTCTTCAGCACTTTGAATTTGTGGTATGTCATTAAATGATGAAAAAATGTCTTCGTCAAAATAATGTGCTTTTAATTTATGATTCGAATCAAAGTGATAAACCCCTTTATTACGTACGCTGGTAAATAGCTCATTGGCATGATTTATATGTATGCCAATGATTTCCTGATTTTTTAAGGTGTTAAATGTCGGTGGGTATTGTTCCAGAATATTGTCATTATTTAAATAAAGTAAACCAGAAAGGCTTGGAAGTAAAAGCTGATTGTTGTTATTTATTGCATACTTTAGAAATCGTTTGTTTTGAACATCTGAATTAAGTGTTTTATATTTGCGATAAGATTGATCTTTGAGTGAGTATTCAAACAAACCTTTATCTGTTCCCACTATGAATTTATGATCAGTTTGTTTTAATGAAAAGAACGCAACTGAATATTGATCGGTTTGGATGGTTTTCCTGATACTGTTTGAAATTTCATGATACTCTAGTAAACCAATAGATGTAGATAACCAAGTTAACTCCTTATCTTTTCGCCTTGAATAAACAGCATAGTTTTCCTCAATGTTATTGCTGGTAATTATGCGGCATGTTAAGTTTTTTGGGTCGTATTCTATGAGGCCATGATCTGTTCCTAACCAAATTTTACCCATTTGAACTGTGATTTCTATTATTTTCGAATCTCGAGCACATGATATGCTTCCTCCGATATTGGTCTCAAAACCAAATTTTAATTGGTTTAAATCAAGCACACTTAAACCACCTGAGAAATTCCCTACCCATAAATGATTGCTATTTGAAATGTAAATTTTTCCAATGTGATTTTCTGATAAAGAAAAACTGTGGTTTTTATCATGGGTATATTGGTTGACCTTGTTTGTTGTTATGTTAACTCTATAAATTCCACCATCTATTGAAGCCACCCATAAGTGATTTTCGAATTGTTGAATTGATAAAATTCTTGTTGAACCTGGTAATTTTGGCGAATGAACAAATTCATTTTTATCGGTTCTGAATTTTCTCAGTTTTTTGGAAGTTGCTATCCAAATAGAGTCTTCATGATCAACATATAGCTCATGTATGTATTCATCTTTTTCTAAATTAACACTGCTGAGCATATCATTGTTAAAGTTTATCAAGTGAAAAACACCTTCGCTTCCAACGATTAAATCTCCAGATTCAGTTGAACTTAATGCAGTAATTTTTTTTTTAAGTATTTCGTTTGTTGACTTTAGCTTTGGCTGCTTGAGCTTTAAATTCTTTGATACGGTAAATAATCCTTTATTACTGCCTATCCATATCTGATTATCTTTGGTGGCATATATTTTGGTGACCGAATCAACCGAGTGTTCATTAGATTCTACTTTTGAAAGTGTGTTATTTTTATACACAAACAATCCCTCGTTTCTGGTGCCAATCCAAAGGTGGTTTTGACTGTCTATGAACAAATCTTGAATATGTATATCATGTAATAAATTATTGGTCGGTGAATTGGATAGCTCACGGTTTCTGAATTTATAGACACCCTTAATAGTTCCAATCCAAATGTACCCATATTGATCTTCTACCATTGATTTAATGTACTGGCTTTTTAGCTCCTGAATGTCTTCAAAGTGTTGAAACACAGGCACCGCGGAGAAAGATTTACAAGTCAAAAGCAGTGCTAAGAGTAGAACATTGAAAGTTTTGGACCTTAAATAAATTTTCATAAGCTCTATAATGACAAGGCTTTATTAATACAATTCAGTCAATTAACTTCAGATATCAGCCTTAACCGTGAGTTTAAGTGTAATTTGTGTACACATAGAGTAGAGGTTGTTTTCTAATACCTTATCAATAATATGGTTCAGTACTAAAACAAGCTGGATCGTGAGGGACTTCCACTTTAGTAGAATTATCTTTTCTGATAGAAGCAACGTCCTGATATATGACATATGTGTTAATTTTCTTGGAATGGTTATTGGAGGCCTTAAATATACCGTTATCTACCAATGATGGGTCACATGAATCATTCCAACGCACAATTGCATAAATCTGATGATGGTATAGACAAGCCCTATATTCTGGCTCAGAACCACCAATGGCATGAGATGATTGGGGGGGAATTGTCACCAAAGATAAAATCAATAAAAGGTGATTTTTCATAAATATTCTCTATAAATTTATACATTATTGATTTTAACTTTTTATAAGTACATATCAACAATTGATACTTTTATTGTCTCTGGTCATAAAAACTTTGTCGTTAAACCAATAGTTTTAGAACCCTTATTATTCCAAAATAATTAGTTGTTTGATTTTAAAAATTATTTTAAGCCCTTAAAAGAACATTATCAAGGTCAGAGAGATCTATAAATAACTTCATGACTTAGATGGTCGGAATTTTTTCCCTGTACCACAAAAATAGAAAAGGTTGAAAGCAAATATATTCTAATAACTATTGCCAAGAGTATGGAAATTACTAGTGGCCATATATGTAGAACTGAAAACGAATATAGGACAGCTGATCATTAAACAACTTTCAATAATTGAATATGTAATAGCCAGTATGGGATTAAGAGAAAATTGTTTATATCAGACTTTAACAACGCATTTTTCCAAAAACTGATTTGGCCAAACTGTTAATCACTGTTATTTTTGTTTACTACATTCTTTGCACTTCATTTCATTCATGAATACAAGTGATCTAAAAAACCACTGATTAAAATTTGGACTTTAGCGGCGGCTTTGGGGGCGTATTCAAGGGTTTGTTCATGACTTAAACGCACATCTTCCATACCTGCACCGTAATTGGTGATGATAGATAAGGCTGCCACTTTCATGTCATGGTATCGAGCTAAAATGGTTTCTGGAACCGTAGACATGCCAACGGCATCGGCACCCATCATGCGAATGGCTCGAATTTCAGCAGGCGTTTCAAACTGTGGGCCTACCATCCATGCATAAACACCTTGGGCCAAATGGATGTCATTCTTTTCTGCGATTTGTCGTAAATGATAACGGTATTGGGCATCATAGGCTTTGCTCATACTGACAAAGCGACCATTGTCTGCTACACCAAACAAAGGAGATTGACCTGTGAAGTTGATGTAGTCTTTGATCATCATCACTGAACCTGGTGCTGAATTAAGTAAAGAACCCGCTGCATTGGTAAGAATCAATGTTTCTATTCCCAAGGCTTTTAAGGTGGCAATGACTGGTGCCATGGCATCGGCTTCACCTTGTTCATAAAAATGTATGCGACCATTGAGAATGATCAATGGGTGGTTGTTCATTAAGGTTAATAACATCGACCCCGAGTGTCCTGCCACACCTGTTTCGGGAAAGCCTGGAATATCATTGTATGAAATTTCGGCCAAGACTTCAGCTTGTTCAGTCACCGAACCTAGACCTGAGCCCAAGATCATTGCCACTTTGGACTGAAACTTCTGAGGCAGTAAACCTTGAATATTTTGTATGAAGTCCACAGCAGCTTGAACTGAGTGGTTTTGTTGTAAGCTATTCGCCATAAGGGGTCCAGATGTTTTTTACTTGGGTGGCCTGTCTTAAAAACTCATGTCCTTGGCCATGATCTTTATTTAGCCAGTCTTGAGCGTTTACTTTTGTCCAAGTTCGTTTTAAATTGGTGGCTGATTCATGTTCAATCACTTCTTTGTCAGCGCCAAAGGTCCAGATAGCATCGATATTCATGTGCCCGGCCAAAGGTTTAGATAACTCTGCTTGATCACCACTGATGATGTTAATTGTTCCAGTTGGTACATCAGAGGTATTGAGGACTTGATAAAAGTCTAAAGCAGGTAAAGGAAAAGCAGTTGAAGCGGTCATCACTAAACGGTTACCCATTGCCATGGCTGGAGCCAATAATGAAATGAAGCTCAATAAGGGGCTTTCATCTGGGCATTGAATGGCGATAACGCCAATTGGTTCATGCATGGCCATGGCTACGCCTCTCAAAGGTACGCTGTGAATTTGGCCATCGTATTTATCGCACCAAGCAGCATAATAATTTATTCGTTGGATTGAAGTTTCGACTTCTTGCTCGGCTTGTTTCTTGGTATGTCCCATTGAAATTAAGCGTTGTGTAAATTCGTTTTTTCGATAGGAGAGATTTTCAGCCATAAAGTACATAACTTGTTGGCGTTGATATGCATTCATCTGTGACCAAGTGTGACTCTTGGCTGCGACTTCTACCGCGTTTCTCACATCTTTACGATTGCCTAAACCTGCATGGGTGATCAGTTGTCCTTTTTTGTTGTGAATGGGGTAAGAGTAACCACCATCAGGTCGGACTTGTTTGCCGCCTATAAACATTTTGGGCGTTTTATCCATGCCTTGAACGGGTTCAATTTTGCTGGTTGGTTTATTTGTTGTGGAATCTTTACCTTTATCTGATTTTATTTGTGGTTGTTTTAAGGTGAGGTACTCGTACAAACCTTCTTTGCCGCCTTCACGACCAAAGCCAGATTCTTTGACGCCACCAAAACCAGCTGCCGCATCCATCATATTGGTGCAATTAATCCAGACAATGCCCGCTTGTACCAATGGCGCTAAATGCATCGCCATATTGATGTTTTCACTCCAAATGCTGCAAGCCAATCCATAGCGAGAATTGTTGGCCAAAGTAACGGCTTCATCGGGTGTGCGGAATGTCATGGAAACTAAAACAGGACCAAATATTTCATCTTGCACAACCTGATCTGAAGGTGATACATCGGTTAATAATGTAGGGGGGTAAAAACTACCAGAAGACGGCAAATCAGTTTTGGATTGATTCAAACAAGCGCCTGCTTCAACTCCAGCTTGTACTAAGCTGGTAATTTTTTGTTGTTGTCTTGGGTCAATGATAGCACCCATATCAATCGACTTGTCCAATGGGTCACCGACTCTTAATTTATTCATCCTGTTAATAAGTTTCTTATGAAACCTATCGGCGACTGCTTCTTGTACCAATAAACGAGAACCTGCACAACACACTTGTCCCTGATTGAACCATATGGCATCTACCACGCCTTCTACAGCAGCGTCCAAGTCGGCATCAGCACATACGATAAAAGCTGATTTACCACCCAGTTCAAGAGACAGTTTTTTACTGCTGCCTGCGGTGGCTTGCCTGATCCAACGTCCAACTGCAGTGGAACCAGTGAATGCTATTTTCTTAATATTTGGGTGATTAACAATATGTTGCCCGGTACTGCCATCGCCAGTAACGACATTCAAAACACCCTGGGGTAATCCTGCTTGTTGACAAATTTCTGCGAACAGTAAAGCGGTCAATGAAGTGAGTTCTGCGTGCTTGATGACAATGGTGTTGCCAGTTGCTAAGGCAGGTGCAATCTTCCAGGCCAACATCAATAACGGAAAGTTCCATGGAATGATTTGACCGACC
>CALDFB010000039.1 GCA_937942365.1 uncultured Marinicella sp.
TCAAAAGTCGCACAATGTCCACATCCATAACTAAAGAATTCATACACAATAACTTCATCACTGTTTGTCTCATAAGCTGGGTTGAGCACACTATAATGAATACCAGCTTGGTAAGTCGATGCTTTGCTGAGTTTATCTTTGGTAGTAACCATCAGCTGGTCTTTCATTTTCTCTGCGGTTTCATTGGTGGCCGAATTGACATGATCATGTGCATGGTCATGGACTTTATCCATGGCTTTACCTTTAACAGCTTCTGCTTGATCACTTACCACATCTTTGGCAGCTGCTTTAACTTCTTCAACCACCTCAGAATCTTGGGCTTGTGAACAACCCCACATCAAAATAATTGATAAAATCAGGCTAGTCTTCTTCATAATAATCCTCGTAAAATATTTAATGTTTGACTGAATCGGCAACAAAAAGTTTCAACACCCAATAAATTACCGCTCTTAACAATTCTTTGGCAAATACTACTGAGCAGCTTTTATGCCTTGAACATAGCTGGCCACCGCCTCGATTTCTTCTGCGGTCATATATCGAGCCACATCCGCCATAATTTGACCATTCACGTCATCTTTATCAGCCATCGATTTCCCCTCTTGATAGGCTTTGAGTTGAATCACAGTGTAAGCTGCATGTTGATTGGCCAACACAGGGTAGCCCGACAAAGGATTACCTTGACCCGTGGGTCCATGACATGACATACAAGCAGGAATATTACGTTCCTTATCTCCGGCTTGATAAATTATTCTTCCCAATTCAACCGAACTTGGATCTGCTGCTTTCAATTTAAGTTTCTGACTTGAAAAATAAGCAGCTAAATCAGCCACATCTTGATCTGACAATGGCGCTACCATAGGTGCCATTAACGCATTCTCTCTTTTTCCATCCCTGAAAAGTTTGATTTGTCGATCTAAATATGCTTCGTGTTGACCAGCTAAGCTCGGCCAAATCGGATTAACACTGTTACCGTCCATTCCATGACAAGCCGCACAAGTGGCAGATAATGTTTTTCCTTTGTCAGCATCGCCTGCAGCGATGAGATTGAATGACATCAATAACATAGCAGGTATTAAAAATTGAGTTATATTTCGTTGCATAAAAACCCCTGATGGTTTCATTTCTTCAAAAACGCCGTATTATAGCCCAATCAACCATTCCAAACATATCAAATTTAGCCCATCTCATTTAAAATGTTCACTTTTTTAAAACCACAGCTTCATGTCACATCTGTTTTCCAATTGCGAATTTTTAATCAGTGCCTATAAAACCAGCCAACTACCTGATGATGATGGTATGGAAATTGCTTTTGCAGGGCGTTCTAATTCTGGAAAATCTACCACCATCAATGCTTTAACCAATCACAAAGGCTTGGCCAAAGTATCGAAAACTCCAGGGCGAACACAACTGTTCAATTGCTTTGAATTCAAACCCAATATGCGCTTGGTTGACCTACCTGGTTATGGGTATGCAAAAGTGCCCAAAAAAATGAAAAAACATTGGGAAAAAGAAATTGATGCTTATTTGATGAATCGTGAAAGCTTAATAGGTGTGGTTATTATCATGGACATCAGGCACCCCATGAAAGTATTTGATGAACAGATGCTGACTTGGGCTGATCAGTCTGGCTTACATTCTCATGTCTTATTAAATAAATCTGACAAACTGAATAATAATGACATCAAAAAAACCTTGATGAAAGTTACGAAAGAAATTGCAAAATACAGTCAATCTACCACTTGCCAAGTCTTTTCGGCATTGCGCAAGGTTGGCACTGCTGAACTGTCTCAAGTGGTCAGTCCGTGGTTTGATCAATCAGATTTAACATCAAAAAACCAATGAATTACCCCTATACCTGTGATGGCATGTTAACAGTAGAATGCCAATCACCGATTAAATCAACACTGAATAAGCTGCAAGCCAGCGAATTAAGTGTTTTGGTGGCCAAAGACATGAATGCCGTATTGAAAGTCAGTAACCAATCTGCCTTGGTCTTCTGTGGTGGCGCCTTCACTTCCGAACAACTTTTACAGCCTAAATTCCCTGTTCAAAAGCACATCACTCAATATGCATCTGCAGCTTTTCAAGGACAACTCAACGAAGATCAAATTTTATCAATCGGTGCCAGTGACACCAAAAATAATGAAGCTTTGATGCCTGAAGGCCTACAACCTGAACCCAGCAGGCAAAGCTTGTTACACTTCCCATTTTGCCTTTATACCCATGACTTAGCTTTGGCCGAAAGATTCGAGGCCGACTTGATGCACAAAGGCATGGTTTCTCCACCCACTTATGCACTCTTGAGCCAGCAATTACAAGTGGGCATCAACCACGCCAATTACATGACCTATCTAGACTTAGTGGCCATGATGCACAACCATTACCAACAATTGGGTTTATCGCATTTATGGCAAGTGGTTGAAATGGCCTTGGTGAACAACGATCCTAAAACTGCGATCCAAACTGAAACCAACAACCATTTTTACCTGGTTGACCACCTGTTGTTTACACCGTTTTTCTCATGGCCACAATTTTGCCAATATTTTGCAACCAATGACGCCGAAGCCTACATCAACTGGTTGATGGCACAACGGTTATCATTGGGTGCATTTGCTGTACATGGCTTAGAAATCAAACCTTTCAAAACTCAAAATTGGCCACCTGGTGATCAACAAATAACTAAAATCTGCTTGGGTGAATTTGAAAAAAACATCATCACATCATCTTATTGGGCACAAGAAACTAAGCTTCAGACTGGATCCTTGGCGTCATCGGTGATTCACTTCACCCACCCACAGGCTGGCGTGGTGGCAGTGCTCGCAAAAGTACCCAATCAACCCAGAACTATTTACTATCCAATCAACCCTAAAGGTTTAACAGACATTGAGCAAGAATTACGAAATCAGCTGGGGCAAGGATACGCTACAATAAGCCGAGAATTCACCAACGAAGCACAGCAACTTTTGTCACTCAATAACAACCCAAGCAAATAAAAATGACACTGAACACTGAAGACATCCTTAAAAGCCTCAATGAAAACCAAGCTGAGGCTGTCACCACCGAAGCCCAGCACGCCTTGGTTCTGGCAGGCGCCGGCAGTGGCAAAACTCGAGTACTGGTTCATCGAATTGCTTGGCTAATTTCGGCTGAATTTGTGTCACCTTACAGTATCCTCGCCGTCACATTCACCAACAAAGCTGCTGCTGAAATGCGAAATCGAATTGCTTTCATGTTGAAACGTGAAATCAGAGACATGTGGATCGGCACTTTTCATGGCATCGCCTTAAAATTACTACAAATCAACACCGAAGCTGCCGGATTGCCCAAGAACTTCCAGATACTTGATTCTGATGACCAATACCGTTTAATCCGTCGCTGTTTAAGTGATTTAGAACTCGATGAAAAACAATGGCCACCCAGAACAGTTCAAGGTTTTATCAACGACATGAAGAATGATGGACTCAGGGCTCATGAAGTTGAAGATTACGGAGATTTCAACAACCAAACCTTGATCAAAGTATTTGGCCATTATGATGACCATTGTCAGCGTGCTGGCCTGGTAGATTTTTCTGAAATGTTATTGCGGGCTCATGAACTGTTGTTAAATGACGAGTCAGTACTAAAAAAATACCGCCAACGATTTTCACATATTCTGGTCGATGAATTCCAAGACACCAACGCCATTCAATCGGCTTTCATTCAATTATTGGCAGGGAAAAACAACAAAGTCCTCGTAGTGGGTGATGATGACCAGTCCATCTATGCATGGCGCGGTGCCAAGGTAGAGCATATTTTAGATTTCCAAAGCCTGTATCCCGACACAGCCATGTATAAGTTAGAACAAAACTACCGTTCAACTCAAAACATCCTCGATGCTGCCAATGGTGTGATTGCTAACAACAAAAAGCGCTTGGGTAAAGACCTGTGGTCAGCCCAAGAAAAAGGAGAGTTATTGGGTGTATATGGTTCTCATTCTGAATTTGATGAAGCTTTTTTTGTGGGTGAAACCATTGAAGGTTTATTGTCTGAAACCACAAAAGCTGACGAGATCGCTATTCTGTATCGCTCTAATGCGCAATCAAGATTACTTGAGGAAGCCCTACTCAAGCGCAGTATTCCTTACCAAATCTATGGTGGCTTACGTTTCTTTGAACGCATGGAGATTAAAGACGTTTTGGCCTATGCGCGTTTGGTTAATAACCGGCATGACGACATTGGTTTTGAACGAGTGGTTAACACACCGACGCGTGGCATGGGTTTAAAAACCATCAATTTAATCCGTAACTATGCGCAAATGGAACAAAGCAGTTTATGGCAAGCTGGACAAAATTTAGTAAAAGCAGGCAAGCTCAGTAACCGCGCTGCCACCTCATTGGCCGCTTTTGTTAATATGGTTGATGAGCTTGAAAACAACAGTTTCAATGGCCAGGACAAAGAACAAAATCTCGCCAACCTATTTACCGACATCATTGAACGCACTGCCCTGAAAGACCATTACCTCAAAGAACCACCAGAAAAAGCCCAAACTCGGTTAGAAAACTTGGATGAATTGATCAATGCTGCGGAAATGTTTGAAATCTCAGATGAAGATTTGGCCTTGGGATTAACACCGCTCAGTTCGTTTCTGGCCCAAGTCAGTTTAGATGCTGGCGACACCACAAAAGTGGATGAACCACATGTGCAACTGATGACCTTACATTCTGCCAAAGGATTAGAATTTCCAGTGGTCTTTCTGGTCGGTATGGAACAAGGATTATTCCCACATCAGAATTCCATGGAAGATCATAATAAGTTACAAGAGGAACGCCGTCTCGCCTATGTAGGCATCACCAGAGCTGAACAAAGGTTATTCCTCAGCTATGCCACTTCAAGGCGTATGCGCGGGAAAATCAACGCCTGTCAGCCTTCACAATTCCTGCGTGAAATCCCCAAAGAACTGATCAAGCAGCTGCGTGGCAACATCCACCCCACCAGCTACAGTGGACCACAACATGGCAGCCGAACACCTTATCAAGCACAAACCCATACTGCCAACGATTCACCCTATCAGCTGGGACAAAATGTCCGCCACAAAAGCTTTGGCGATGGCGTCATTACCGACATGAGCGGCAAAGGTGACTACCTCCAAGTATTGGTACAGTTTAATGACATCGGCCCCAAAGTCTTGGCCGTTAAATTTGCTAACTTGGAAGTGGTTTAATTCGAATTACTCAGCATCAACCTCAATCAACGCTTTGTGCTTAAACAAGGCTCCATATTGGGCCAATAAACCTTCAGCCGCACCTGTATTGGTGTATTGTTGCACCGCGAAGCCGATAACAGGTAAACCTTTGAACCCAGCTCCAGTTGAAGGCGAAGGAACCACTGAATCCATGAATTCCATCCTTCCCCAACCACTCTCAGTGGCTGCAATTGGTGAACCAAATGACGAGGTATTTAAAGTAAAATAATCATCAGCTCCCAATATACTGGATGAAGAATTTCCTAAAACCCCAGTTGGTGCAAACTCTATCACATTGCTTACATAGCACATGTTTGGAATCGGTCTGGGTTGAGGCTCGGGATCTACTGAAGAGTTAATTCTTGAAAGTTCGTTCGACTCTCGATCCCAAACATCAACTGCAACCATTTCACAAGCCCCACTTCCATCCCATTGTTGGGTGAACGGTGCCAATAATTCTTCATTGGTGCTGTTGCTGTGAAATCTTTTGGTGGGAAAAGTCATTACCCATTCTGTTTTACCCGCCACAATCGAATCAATGGCATATTCATTCATGATTTGAAATTGGGTCAATACAGCAGAAACTGCTTGAAAACCATGTTCCCACTCGGATGTGACCCATTCACCACTGTCTAACAATACTTTCGACTCTGGAAATGCAGATGAAAGATTGGGCTCTAAGCTGCCCGGTTCGCTATGTAAGCCTTCACCTTGCCAGAAATTCTGTAATGCAATGGCATCGTAAGAAAATGCCAGTCCTTCTAAAACATTGACTAAACTGGCCGATCCTATTAAACCACCAGAGGGAACTGATTCGTCATTGAGCGTATTGTAAATACCATCATCAGCCCAATCTGCTTGAATTCTATTACATGCTGTGGGAGTTCCCACTACTGTGTGGTCAGCTGCTGGAATTGTACCACCCACAAAAGTGGCCATTTCTGTGATTTCTATATAACCTTCTCGAGCTCGATTTAAACTGATGTTATTTTCATCTAGGTCCATATCAATAACAAAAGGCAAAAACTCTTGTCCGGACTTAACCAGAAAGGGTGCACAGGAAGTATCTGTTGTCAGGTGAATCACGCTGGGCTCACCTTCATGCCCAGCCACTGTAGAAAAACCAGAAGTTAATCCACCCGTCCAAACATCAAAAGCAGCTAAGTAAACATTAAATGTCAGTACTTCCAAGCCATTATCACCTTCCAAGAACCGCACTGATACGGCCTTGGTATCAGCTGTTGTGTTAACCACTGAATAGAAAGTATTTAAATCATTATTAACGGTATAATAGGGATAAATCAGAACCTCACCCAAACCTTTATGATTCACTTCAACAGCATCAGAAAATGTGGTGAATAACACCATCATCAGCAACCACAAAACTTTATTTCTTAAATCCATAATCATTCCCCTTCTTCCGTTAATACTTGACTCTTGTGCATATATAAGCTGCCATACTGGGCCAATAACCCTTCTGCAGCACCGGCATTGGTGAATTGTTGAACCGCAAAGCCGGTGACCGGCAAACCTTGCATTGTTGGTGAATCATTGCTTGGACTCAAGCGAAACTGTGGATTTAAAAAGCTCAATCTAGCCCAACCACTTTCAGTGGCATGAGGGACAGCAGGCGTAGTTTCTGAAATAAAGTTATTTGAACCCAAAATTCCAGAGCTTATTCTGTTTGGAAGCGAGCCGGGCAATTCAAATTCAAGCACATTGCTGCTGTAACAGAGTACAGGAGTTACAGGTCGGGGCCCCCCAACACCTCCTACAGTTAAAATCTCGAACTGTTCTTCCCGATCGAAAATCCACCTTTCAAACTCATGACAAGAGGCCCGACCATCCCAGTTTATTATAAAGGGACGCATTATAGGACTGTCTGGTAACGTGAAATATTTTTTGGTAGGAAAAGAGATCACCCACTCAGTTTTGCCATTGATGACAGAGTCCAAAACATATTCATTATAAATATAAGTACTCATAAATACGGCCGATACTGCTTCATAACCATTTTCCCAATCAGCTACCTCCAAATCTCCATTATCTAGTAACACCGAAGACTGAGGAAATGCCGATGATAAGTTAGGCTCTGCGCTGCCTGGTTCGGTATGTATTCCAGTTTGTTCCCAGAAATTTTGTAATGCAATGGCATCATACGATAAGGCCAAACCCTCAGCCACATTAACCAGAGTTACCGAACCCATCAAACCACCAGTTGGTTCGGCCAATGCATCCGAATCCCAAGTGCCATTATCAGCCCAATCAAATACAATGTCGACACAACCATCTGACACACCATTATTCTGACTGACAGCTGCTGCAGCTTCTCCAGTTAAAACACCCATCTCAATAACTTTTAACTGCCCGTCTCGAGATCTGGATATGTCATCATTGAATGCACCATCCAAGTCAATCATAAAAGGCAGAAACTCTTGACCTTGTTTCAGCAAAAAAGGCGCACAAGATTCATCCGAGGTCACATGTAAAACACTGGACTCACCAACATGTCCAGCAATGGTGGATTCAGTAGCAACCAAGGCGCCTGTCCATACATCGTATGCACCCAAGTATATATGGTAACTCAACACATCGTAACCAAACTCACCTTCCTGAAAACGCACACTGATGGCTTTGGGCTGATCAGTGGTGTTTACGATGGAATACAATGTATTGAGGTCATTATTAACCGTGTAATAAGGGTAAACCAAAACTTCACCCAGGCCATTTTGATTTAATTGGACCGCGGTTGAATACTTGCTATAAAAACCGAGCAAAAGAATTAACAACAACAGGGTCTTGGTATTGAGGTTCATGAATTTTTTCTTCCTTAAAAAGTGAGGTTCAATATACCATTCAAAATATAACCTTTCAACAATGGATATAATTGCTGAGAACTTCAAAAGTATATGAGTCAAAAAATTGATACCTTAGAAACCTTTACCAGACAGCAAAAACAAGTCTTTAAATGACTTATACAATAGAAAAAATAATATTCCGGCTTTCGCCTTAAGCTCAACCGGAATTACTGTAAAAATAGATGTATAACATCATAATACTAAATAAGATTACGCTGTTTGAACTTTCATATCGGACAAATCTAGCTCAATGAATCATGATTAATCGTTGAGCAACTCATCACTGTTAATCAAATGCATTTCTAAAAACAAGATCAACACCCAAATCACCAGCGTCCACCAAACCCTTATGCATAAACAAGCCACCATATTGGGCAATCAAGCCACTTGCTGCTGCAGAGTTGGTAAATTCTTGCACCATAAAGCCAGTTACAGGCAACCCTTTATAACCAGTTCCAGTTACTGGCGTCATTATTTTTGTTCCAATATTGTCATAAAAATTAAAAGAAAAATCGACGGATGCCCAACCACTTTCAACAACACCTTCTGATGGAGCAGTAAAACTCAAGAAATTATCAGAAGCCAAAACTCGTGAACTCTCTTCCGCTAATGCATCAGGCGCAATAATCTCCATCACATTACTTGAATAACACCATTGAGGCCCCTGTGGAGGAGGGCAATGCATCGTACAACCCTGGTTAGAGATTTCTAGCTGTGCCTCATTGTCCAAAATGATTAAATCTGAAGCATCACAAGATTGGTTTCCATCCCAGTTGTCATTGAAGGGAGCTATTGGGTTGCCATCAACATCTGTATGATATATTTTGGTGGGAAAGCTCATCACCCAATCAGATTGACAATTCACAACAGTATCATAAGCATATTCATTATAAACCTCAGTCTTCATTAATAAGGCAGACACTGCCTCAAATCCCGTTGACCATTCAGATACTGCCAACTCACCATTTGACAAAAGCACCCGAGACTCGTTTGAACCAGAACTCAGATCAGGTAAAGGATTACCTGGAGCTGTATGCAAACCATCCTCGTCCCAAAAGTTATCTAAAGCGATCGCATCATAAGAAAAATTAAGACCTTCAGCCACATTTATCAACGATACCGACCCCAATAAACCACCTGTAGGATCTCCCAATTCATCAAAATCCCACTCCCCATTGTCAGCCCAGTCATTCTCAAGCAAATTACAACCAAAAGGAATGCCGACAGTACCATGGTCAATGGCTTCTGCTGCATCACCAACCACCCCCCCCAT
>CALDFB010000040.1 GCA_937942365.1 uncultured Marinicella sp.
ATTTGAAAAACTTCCCTGTTGATGTGTTGAAAATTGACAAATCTTTCATCCAAGACATTGATTCTGACAGCGATGATCTAGAACTGGTTAAAACCATGATTTCAATGGGTAAAAACCTCAGAATTACGACAGTAGCAGAGGGTGTTGAAAGTGAAGCGCAGCTCAATATACTCAAACAAGAGTCTTGCGATCAAGTCCAAGGGTATTATTTCAAAAAACCCATGAGATTTTATGATTTGTACCAGTTGATTGCTGGTTAAGTTTCCAACAGTTAATTACTGTAGTGATTTATGGTGTTAACTAACTTTTCAACTTGATCGAGCTGGGTGGCATGAGAAAAAACCAAGCGGATAACGTCATCATGACCAGGCCAAACATGAAATTCAAACCCTAGGCTTTTTAAATGTTTGATCAAAGAAATTGGCAATCGACAAAACACTTCGTTGGCCTCAACCTGATGAATGAATTCAATATTGGTATTGGTTTGTAGTTTGAAAGTAGCAGCCATCAAATTGGCATGTTGAGCAAGTTTTAGCCACAAGTCATCTTTTAAATAGGCATTTAACTGCGAACTGATGAACCTCATTTTACTGATCAAATGCCCTGATCTTTTTCTTAAACGTTTGATTTGTTTGGTTAAATCTGGGTTAAATACAACCAAGGCTTCTGCCATCATAGCACCATTCTTGGTTGCTCCAAAAGAAAGCAAGTCGATACCTGCTTGCCAAGTGAGTTCAGCAGCAGAACAATTCAATGATACCAAAGCGTTGGCGAATCTGGCGCCGTCCATGTGCAAAGATAACTTATATTTTTGTTTGATGGTTTTCAGTGTTTCTAACTCTTTTAGTGAATACAATGTTCCAGCTTCAGTGCATTGCGTGATACTGATTACACTGGGTAATGACTCATGCTCGCCATGGACGCCAGCGCCTGCTAAATATTGATCAAGATAATCTAAGTCCATTTTTCCATGCTTGCCGGGCATAGGAATTAGCTTTGCCCCAGCTGTGAAAAACTCAGGTGCTCCACATTCATCTTCATTCATATGTGAATGTTCATGGCATAAGATTGAACCATAAGGTGGACAAGCCAAAGTCATGGCTATTGAATTAGCTGCTGTCCCAGTGGTTAAGGGCAGCACTTCACACCAACTTTGGAACAGTTGTTGGCATTTTTCAGTAAAAAGTGTACTGTAGTTGTCATAACCATAGGATTCTTCGAAACCTTGGTTGGCATCCACAATGGCTTGTAAAATTAAATCATTGATTGGTGCTTCGTTGTCGCTTCTGAAATTCATTGCTTTTTTGAGGTGAATTGTTTTTTAAGGTTAATGATCACTATGGAGAGGTTCATTGTGTATTTTGTTGGTCGATAAATTGATACAAATGTCGTTGTAATTGTTTGAGTTGTGTGTGCGAACAGCAGTAAATCCCTAAATCTTTGGCGCGTGACAAAGTATACTTATTTAAGTTCTGATAACTGATTAACATGGCCCTGCCAGAATGTCCTCCGCTGCTTGACTTGATGGTGTCTAACCGATAGATGGCTGAGTTGGCTGCCGACTTGTCGGCTTTGGAGTTACTGAAACGCCTGGTCTTACATTCGATGATATGTAAGCGGTTATGAATGATGGCAGCCACATCCAATTCATTTTTAACGGTGCCTTGGTTCCTGACTATGGTCATGCCTTTGGCTAAATCAGCCAAAGCAGGGCGGTTTTTCCGCATGCCATATAACAGTGCAAAAACATGATTTTCTAACCAACCACCATTGCTGTAAAATCGACTGTCTTGATCTTTGAATTTGAGTTTTCTGCCTCGCACTGTCAATTTGTCGGCTGCTTCAAAATGATCCAATAGCTGCTGAAGTTGGTGATTTTTTAGGTCTGCTGCACTTAACTGAAAACGGTGATTGGCATCGGCACTCATGGCCATGTAGTTAAGGCTAGATATGGCTTTGTCTGCTTTGCCCAATTGATTGATGATCCAATGGGTCAATTGTCTAGAAGATTCAGGCTCGGGTGTTGTTTGACCTTGCTCAAGGATTTGGGTGTTGAATGATTTTAAATACTCTTGCAGTTTGATGTGATGACTTAAATGAATCTCAGCTGGATTTGAGTCCTGGTTATTTACTGAAGTGTTCAGCCAAGACAGTTGGTCAGTGAATTTATCGACCATGAATACAGGAAGGCCCAATGCATTGAATTGTTCAAATGCGATTAATATCAGTTTGTTATACCCACTGGATGCATTCAGAATAAGGTTGTTTTGTTGGTTGTTCTCTATCAACCTTACAAACTGTTCTCTGACTTGCTGAGTATCAAAGTTCACCCATTCACTGGTGCATTTGATGCCTCGTGCTTGAACGGCTGATTTGAGCCCACTGATATCGTCTTCTTTCCGGTGTAATAAAATTAATTGGTCGGCGTTGAGCTCAACTGCAGCACTTAAAATGCCCGCATGTTTAGGGTGATAAATGGTCAAATGAATTTGCATGACATTATTATATGAAATAAACAACTTGTTAGGTGGTGTTTTTCAATCTATTGAGTTAAAATTCCACTTCAATTCGATAACAGTAAAAAGCTGGTAAACACCAGCTTTTTTTACGCCTTTAAATGTTAAGCAAAGTTAATTAGAGTTGAGCAAAGTGTCAAAATTAAATCAAATATTATTCCCTTCTCGTTATCAAACTCCTGCCATTTTGGCATTGGAGGATGGCAGTGTGTTTCATGGTATTGCATTAGGTGCTTCGGGCATAGCTGTGGCAGAGGTTGTATTCAATACGGCCATGACTGGATACCAAGAAATACTTTCAGACCCGTCATACACAGGACAAATGGTGACGTTAACCTATCCACACATTGGTAACACAGGTACCAATCAAGCTGATAATGAATCAAAACAAATTTATGTACAGGGTTTGATCATAAGAGATTATTCAATTGTGACTAGCAACTGGCGCAATGAATTAAACTTGAATGAATACTTGTTGCAGCAAGGTATTGTTGCGATCAGTGACATTGACACTCGGGCACTGACAAATTTATTGCGCCTTAATGGTTCATTGAATGGTTGTATTATGAGCGGTGAAGGGGTGGATGAGAAAGTCGCCATTGCTGAAGCGCAAAACTATGCTGGCACCAAAGGGAATGATTTGGCTAAAGAAGTTACCAGTACTGATGCGTATTCTTGGCAAGAAGGTTTGTTGAATTTGTCGACCAATCAATTTAAATCGACTGAATCTACTCGGTTTAAAGTCGTTTGTTATGATTTTGGTATTAAACATAATATCTTGAGGATTCTACATGATTTAGGTTGTGAGTTAACAGTAGTTCCTGCTCAAACTAAAGCAGCTGATGTCATGGCATTAAATCCTGATGGTGTGTTTTTATCCAATGGACCTGGTGACCCTGCTGCTTGTCATTATGCCATTGAAGCATGCCAACAATTTTTAAATGAAAAAGTACCTTTGTTTGGAATTTGTTTGGGACACCAGGTTATGGCATTGGCAATGGGTGCAAAAACTACAAAAATGAAATTCGGTCATCACGGTGCCAACCACCCAGTAGAAAACTGTGCAGATAAAACCGTGCTAATTACCAGCCAAAATCATAACTTTGCTGTTGCAGAGTCATCAATACCAGATGCAATGGAAGTGACACACAGGTCATTATTCGATGGTTCTATTCAAGGAATCAGGCATACTTCACATGATGCTTATGGCTTTCAAGGCCATCCTGAAGCCAGCCCGGGTCCTCATGAGGCCAAAGTATTATTTGAACCTTTTATCACCGCAATGCGAAAGACAAAAATATCGGACAATGAAGGAGAAAACAATCATGGGTAAAAGATCTGACATAAAAAGCATTTTGGTCATTGGTGCTGGCCCCATTGTGATTGGTCAAGCATGCGAATTTGATTATTCTGGTACCCAAGCCTGTAAAGCCTTAAAAGATGAAGGTTATCGAGTTATTTTGATTAATTCAAACCCTGCCACAATCATGACAGATCATGAAACGGCAGACAGCATCTATATCCAGCCGATCA
>CALDFB010000041.1 GCA_937942365.1 uncultured Marinicella sp.
GGCCAAAACCTATCAATTTGACGTCAACACCCCCCTAGAAGATTTACCTAAAAAAATCCAAGATGTATTGTTCTTTGGCAGTGGCGACAAAAACATAAAATTCACCTATTACAGTGATAAAGGCCAATACGAGCGCAACCACCCTTTTGAGGGTATTGCCAATAACATGAAGCGTCGCTACCAAGAAACTGAATCTTCAATGGTTCGAGAAGAGCTGAATAAATACATCAGTAAAAAATCTTGCCCCCAATGCGAAGGCCAACGACTCAATCGCAGCGCACGGAATGTATTCATCAATGATGTACCCTTACCGCACATCAATTCATTATCAATCGCAGGTGCTTTAGAACATTTTGAGCAGATTAAATTGGCAGGACAAAAAGCACAAATCGCTGAAAAAATCATCAAAGAAATTCGTGAGCGTTTAAGTTTTTTAGTGAATGTTGGCTTGAATTATTTAACCGTAGATCGTAAAGCCGATTCACTTTCAGGTGGAGAAGCGCAACGCATCAGGCTGGCTTCTCAAATCGGTGCTGGTTTGGTTGGCGTGATGTATGTATTGGATGAACCCTCCATCGGCCTACATCAAAGAGACAATGAAAAATTACTCAAGACCCTGGTGAATTTAAAAAACATGGGTAATACCGTTATTGTGGTTGAACATGATGAAGATGCTGTCAGGATGGCAGATTTTGTGGTAGATATTGGACCTGGGGCAGGTGCACATGGCGGAGAAATTGTGGCTCAGGGGACGCCACAACAAATCTGTGATAATCCAGATTCAATCACAGGTAAATACCTCACTGGCACATTAAAAATTGAAATACCTACAAAAAGACACCCAGTTGATAAAAATAAATTATTTAAACTCAAAGGCGCATCAGGCAATAACTTAAAAAATGTGAATGTAGAAATTCCAGCCGGTTTATTGACTTGTATAACAGGCGTCTCGGGATCAGGCAAATCTACTTTGATCAATGAGACCGTATACAAAGTTTTAGCCAATCATTTGAATCGTGCTTCACATCAAGCACAACCCTACAAGAGTTTTGAAAACATAGAATTATTTGACAAAGTAGTGGATATAGATCAAAAGCCCATTGGCCGAACACCCAGATCTAACCCTGCTACTTATACCCAGCTATTTGGTCCTATTCGAGACCTGTTTTCAAACACTCAAGAGTCGAGAACCCGCGGTTACAAGCCCGGCAGATTCAGTTTCAATGTGAAAGGTGGCCGTTGCGAGGCCTGTCAAGGTGACGGTTTAATCAAAGTCGAAATGCACTTTTTACCAGATGTTTATGTGACTTGTGACACCTGCAAAGGCAAACGCTACAATCGAGAAACACTGGATGTTCAATACAAAGGCAAGAATATCTTCGAAGTATTGAACATGACCGTTGAAGATGCTTTACCGTTTTTCTCAGCCATACCAACGATCGCAACCAAATTACAAACCTTACTAGACGTCGGTTTAAGCTACATTACCTTGGGCCAAAACGCCACCACATTATCAGGTGGTGAAGCTCAACGCGTTAAATTAGCCAAAGAATTATCTAAACGCGATACCGGTCAAACTGTATACATCTTAGACGAACCCACCACAGGCTTACATTTTGCTGATATCAAACAATTACTCAAAGTTCTACATCGTTTACGTGACAACGGTAATACCATCATGGTAATCGAACATAACTTAGATGTGATCAAAACGGCTGATTGGATTATCGACCTTGGGCCTGAGGGTGGAAACGGCGGCGGTCAAATCATTGCCAAAGGTACACCCGAGCAGTTAATCAAAGTCAAGAAAAGTCACACTGGTACATTTCTTAAACCCATGCTCCAAACGTCATAACTGTTTAGGATATAATCAATAACATGCAACCATTAACAAAAGACTTTGTGGACCAATGTCCGATCGAAAAAGGCTTTCGCATGCGAGGCATCGCCATGACACGTATCGAAGTTTTTGTGGATGCAGCATTTGCATTTGCAGTCACTATGCTGGTGATTTCAATCGATGAAATACCCAGTAACATGCAAGAATTAACTGAAGCATCTAAACTAATTCCTGCATTCATCCTGAGCGTGTTTCAAGTAGTTTACATCTGGCATAACCATTCAGTATGGAGTCGCAAATTTGGATTAGAGGATACCAAGACAGTCATACTCTCTGTCAGTCTGTTGACTGTAGTTTTAATTTACATTTACCCCATGAAAATTTTATTTGAAGGTTTATTCAACTGGCTCAGTCAAGGATACCTACCCAGTAGCTTTCAGTTCCAAAGTTATGATGAATTGCGATTTTTGTTTTATTTTATGGCCATTGGGTTTTTGATCATTTGTTTAGTTTTCATGGCTCTTTACCAACATGCTTTAAAACTTAAGCTCAATTTAAAACTTTCAGAATTTGAAACATTTAATGTCAGAACTTCAGTGATAGCTAGATTTTCTATGGTCATTGTCGCAATAATTGCTCTGATTACACCTGCATTATTACCCGATCACTTAGTTCCTTTTTCTGGGTTTGTTTACATCTTGTTGTGGCCGAGTTTTTCACTGGTACATAAAGTTCGTAACCGAAAATGGCAAAAGTTCAATCCTACAGACTGATTTTTAAGACAGGACTTTAGTTACATGCATTTCAATGTAATAATTGTCATAATAATTAAAATTCAATGGCTCAATTTATATGAAAAGAATCTTACAAGCTGCTTTGATCAGTTCGATATTAACGACCACTTTCGTTAGTCTGGGCGCTTCTCCTGAACCTACCTTGTATGGAACTGTTACTCATAAAAATGGCCATTCTGTGACTGGCAGTTTACGCTGGGGAGATCAAGAAACTTTTCTCAGTGACATTTTTAATGGTGAAAAACTCAGCACCAGTGGCATTGAGCATTTATCAGCAGACGAAAAAGAAGCCTTAGAAGACCATCAACCTGGACCCAAGGCACAAATTGGTGATTTAGAAATCACCTTCAAATCATTCTTTGGCAAAGAAATTAAATTACCCAAATTCAACATACATTTCGGCGCAATACAAAAAATTGAACACAATGATAGCATCTTTACTGTCACCCTACATGATGGCAGTTCATTCCAAACTAATGACAAACACAATGACACCAGTGATGAAATTAATGTCCTCAGTACAGAAGGTGAGACCACAGAATTCGATATAGAGGATTTAAGTCGCATCGTCTTTGCTGCTGCCCCTGAAAATGCCAAAACTTTTGACGATGGCATTTATGGCACAGTCACCTCTGAGTTAGGGACTTTCAAAGGTAGAATCATGTGGGATAAAGATGAAAGAACTTTGAGTGAAAAACTGGATGGTAACGATGATTCTCAGGAGTATGAAGTCAAATTCGCTGAGATCAAGAGTATTGAGAAAGTCAACGATGGCAATGCCGCTCAAGTTGAATTAAAAGATGGCAACACATTGGTTTTAAAGGGAACCAATGATGTAAACAATGGCAATCGAGGCATCTGGGTAGATAACCCAGAAACTGGCAGGGTTGAAATCAAATGGAAACAGTTTAAAAAGTCCAACCTCCAAGCTGTTGATGTGGAATGGAAATCATTCAATGATTATGTGACCCAAGCCAAAAAATTAAGTGGCACCATCATTTTGAAAGACCAACAGCAAATCAAAGCTGATGCGTTAGCCTTTGATTTAAATCAACAAAGTCAAGCAGAAATACTTGATGCAGAAATTAATGG
>CALDFB010000042.1 GCA_937942365.1 uncultured Marinicella sp.
CCACATTTTCTGTCTTGACTTTACCCGTTAGTTTTATTTTTTCACCTTCATAGATTGCAGGTATCTTATAAGCCCATGCTTTAAAGTGAGCGTCACCTTTGAAGTCCAAAGGGTTACCATTCCATTCAATGGTTGCCGAATATTGACCACTTTGAACATTTTGGTCATCAATAGCAGTTAAGTAATCATCATCATTCCCAAAAATATCCCACCCAACTGGCTCTTCATTTTCTATGGACTCAAAACTCAAATTGAATTCTTCAGCATGAATTGAAAAAAAACTCAAAAGAAAAATAACCGTAATAATGGTCAGAAAACCATTTGATTTAAACCTGTAACTCATTACAAACCTCTCTGTTGTTGATAACGTAAAGGTGTTGTGTCGTGAGGATTAGAAAAGTTCGAAAATAATCAAAAAAAAAGCTGATAGCACTTTATTTGCCATTGATGATCAACTTAATTCTCAGGAAAAGTGCTGTGCTTATATTGAAATTTGCTTAACCACCATTGCATTGCAAATACTTTAAACACAGTTCCATTTTGCCAGCATTGAAAGCATAATGATTGTCATTTTTGTAATTCATTTCATTTTGATTCAATAGTTCATTGATGATTGGATCGTTTTTATCCACAATAAACTCAGTTTCACTGTTTAGTGGCTTAACCAGGTGAATAGTTGATAAGGTTATGAAAGCAATCACAGAACCTGAAAAAAACATGATGCGCTTCTTTTTCTGCCATTGCTCATACTTTCTGACTTTCAGAATAACCGATTCAACAAAATCGATTTGATTTAATCTACCTTCATTTTTCATTTTAGACATCATATTATTTTCCAAACAATAAATGCTCTTTCAGTTGCTTTCTTGCGTTGCTCAATCTGGATTTTACAGTACCAATACTGATCCCCAGTGTCTTGCTAATTTGTTGATAGCTTAACCCAGACCATTCATAAAGCATAATAATTTCCTTACTTTTATGGTCTAAAGTATCTATACCGCTTCTGACATTTTGTCTATTCTCTGATAATAAAAATTCAGAATCTGGTGTTTTTTCATTGATCAGTGCAAATACATCTTCAACAAAATTACTTTTTTTCCAGGGCTGCCAAAAATACAACAGTTTTTTCTTTCTCAGTTTGTTATTAATCGTATATTTTGCAATAGAATAAACCCATGTTTTAACAGAGGATTCTCCTTTAAATTTTTTGGCTGAAAGGTATATTTGTAAAAAAATGTCTTGAGAAATGTCATCAACATGATCATTAATTGTTGTCGCATACAAAGATGCATATGCCCTCACCCTGTTTTGATATATCATCATCAAAGACCTAAAACTCTCTTCATCTTTATTTGCAACCATCCTAACCAGCTTGTATTCACTGTCCTCTAACTTGATCTTTGAATCTTCCATAAGGTTATGAATCTAGGTTTTCAAAAACCATTATTTATAGGTTCTTTTCTTAAAAATATTTTTTCATATGTATCTGTTACAGCAACTGAGTCGGATACTTCTTTGAATACAAAATCATCAAACCAAACTTGACCTTGGCCACTTAATAAAACACCATAGTTCAAACTTTCTGCTTTTTCAGAAACATCTAATACAATGGAGTATTTTTTCCAATCAGTGGAGCCTTTCACTGGCCGCCTTTCCATGTTATCAAAAGCAATTGTTTTCGAAGCGCTACCATCAATTCTTAGCCAACCTCCCGCCCAGCCATCAACCGATTCGCTTTTTATCATCACTGTCATCTCCACCCGCTTACCCAAGTATTTCTCTGGAAAAAACTGTTGCATAACTGTGGCGAAACCAGCTTTATTGGTTTTATCATTTGATTTAAGGTAAGCCACTGGAGGGTTCAACCCTAGATCGCTTATAACACCGGCATCGTAGCCACTTGGGTCGCTACCGGTTTTCATCCAACCTTGAGGTAAATTTTCTGCGCTGCAATTTAAACTGAATATCAAAAATATATTACAAAATATTTTTTTCATAGTGGTGTCCATATACAAGAATCAATTCATTATATATGAGAGTTACTATTGGATAAATTGTTCAAAATAAATTGAAATTAATTTTAAAGTTTCTTGCTTGGTATCGCCAAAATTACCCAATTGCCCATAGATTTTCGTGATTATGCTATTAAAATATTTGAATGGCAAACAGAATACCTTCATCATTAAACTGGCTTGTTTCTATGCGAGCTGAAAAACGTGGGGAGCTGGAAAAGCTTCAATGTGAGATGAGTGAATACTTATCTTTTTATAATAAAACAGTAGAAAAGTTAGAAAATGATTTAAGTGCAATTGACCACACGCTTTCGCTTTATGAAATAAAAATTTCATCGAACAAAATTCCAGCAATTAAAAAACACCCGATTAATTCTAAGTCAAAAACAGAACAGTTAAATAAATTTATTCTTGATGCTATTTCAGAGTCTGAAAAAGGACACTTGAACATGAGGGAATTAAACCTGCAAATTGCAGCTAAAAGCAGTTCATTATTTGGTAAGAAGATATTACCTGTGTCAGTAATGAATACTACTAGATACAGGGTGAGAGTCCTTTGCGATAAAGGAATAATAGAAAAAATGCCTAAAAATCGCAAAGGACAATACTACAATTACAAACTAGTAATCTAAAAGTTCATCATTCCTTTTAAAACCCTGTTGATATCCAGCCCACCACATTGAGTTCCCGACAGACATAATTTTTCTGATTAATGTCTGAAGTTGCACTAATAAAGTTTTTCGCCTCATGTCATCACGCCAAACCATCTCTTGTGCATAATCAATCATATACTGTCTCCTCATGCCATGATAGACTCAATGAGAATATAAGAAAGGTTGTTTTTTTAGAATGTAAAGGCGATTGTCTTTTTTGGGAGGAAGCAATCAATAAACTGAATGGTCCTAAGCCCGATGATATTTTGTTTGTTCCTTGCGGAGGTGATCAAGTTGAGTTTTTTGTAAATGCTGAATTATGCAGAAAGTTAAATAGGAATTTCATATTCGTATTAGACAGTGATAAAGGTGCTGTTGACTTTGAAGCTAAACAAAGAAATAAGATAGAACTGAAGGCTAGAATTGAGTTATTGGGTGGTGGGTTTGAAATCTTAAAAAAAAGGGAAATAGAAAACTACTACCATAAAGATGCTATTCAGCGAGTAATCGATAATCATTTTCAACTTCCTGGTGATTTTGAAGTTGGTGATTATTTAGATATGGCTGATGAGATAAAAGATAAAATTCTCAGTAATTGCACTACAAACTTTAAGGTAAAGAATAATATGGATGTATTTAGAGAAATGACTGCCGATGAATGGCGTAATGTAGGTGCGGTCGATGGGGACTCGACTGATCTGGAGAACATTGTGAGAAGCATAATCAGTTGAAAATTGGTTGTAACTAAACTCTCAATCAGACGCATGATGCCATTTGATTGATTGTTTTGATTCAGTAAAATAAGTGAAAGTTTACTGATATGAAATAAACAGACTTGCATTTATGAGTAGTAATTAATTCCCAAAGGAGGATTAAATATGGTCGATCAAAAAGTTAGTTGCCCAAATTGTGGCACAGAGTTTAGGTTAGAAGATGCTGGATATGCTGAATTACTTAAGCAAGTCAAGAATAAGGAATTTCAACAAGAAATTGAAAATGAACTTGAGTTGAAAACTAAACAGCTTGAACTGAATCACCAAGAAAAAAGCTCAATCAAAGATCAAACGATCAAGGAACTACAAGCAAAAGCAGCAGGTTTTGACACTGAAAAACAACTGGCAGTAAAAGAATCAACACTTGAGCTTGAAAAAAAATTGGATCGGCTATCAATAGAACTGAAAGAAGTAAAAAAAGAAAAACAAACAGCCACTGAGCTAACTAAAGCAAATTTACTTCAAGAATTTCAGGAACAAAAAGCCAAAGACAATATGGCCATTCAGGAGCTCAAAACTCAAATTGCAACCTCAGAAAAAGATCAGCAACTAGCTGTTACAAATGCAATCAACGAAATTGAAAAGCAGCGCGAACAGATGAAAGCTGACTTTGAAAAATTCAAGTTACAAAGTGAGTTGGAACAAAAAGCATTAAAAGAACAGCATGAGAAGGATGTCAAAACTCATCAAGAGGAAATTCAAAGAGTCCAGGACATGAAAGCTAAACTTTCTACCAAAATGGTTGGTGAAACCCTTGAGCAGCACTGTGAAATCGAATTCAACAGGATCAGACCCACAGCTTTTCCTTCTGCCGATTTTCATAAAGACTCAGACATCAAATCTGGAACCAAAGGCGATTATATTTTTCGTGATTATGATAATGGTGGTAATGAAATCGTTTCGATCATGTTTGAAATGAAAAATGAGAATGAAGTGACAGCAACTAAGAAGAAGAATGAAGATTTTTTGGACAAACTAAATAAAGATCGTATCAATAAAAATTGCGAGTATGCAGTATTGGTATCAATGCTTGAAGCAGATAACGAGCTCTACAATACAGGTATAGTAGAAAAATCTCATAGATACCCCAAAATGTATGTTATCAGGCCACAATTCTTCATTCCGATCATATCCTTGCTAAGAAATGCATCGCTCAAATCTTTAGAGTATAAAAATGAATTGGCATTGATGAAATCTCAAGAAATAGATGTTTCGAAATTTGAAGAAAAGTGGGGGTCGCTTCAAGAGTCTTTCAACTACAGCACCGGCCTTGCAAAAAAGCAATTTGAAACAGCTATTAAAGAGATAGATAAATCAATTCTTCACATGGAAAAAACCAAAGAGCAATTGACAAAATCAATCAGGAACCTGAACATCGCTAACAACAAAGCTCAAGATGTAACCATCAGAAAATTGACACATGGAAACCCAACCATGCAAACCAGATTCAAAGAAGTGAAGAAAACTCCAGATGATAGTGAAACATAAAAAGACGACATGGGTATAAATATTAATTTATCATCTCTCATCAGGCTAAAAAAGCAGAAAAGCAGCTCAGATCCATTGAAAGGATTTTGCAATTGTAGCCAGTCAAAGCCAGAAGGATACTATGTTTATGCCCATTGTAACAATAAGACCCCGTTTTACATTGGCAAAGGCAAAGGACGTAGAGCATTTGAGAATTCTCGAAATGCCTATTGGCATTTTTATACCAGGGGTTTTGCGCACATCCCCTCGAAAAGTTACACATGATTACCTAGTTAAGTGATTTTAAAGCTATTTATTTAAACAATATAGATGGACTTGGTTGATGTTGGTCCTTCATGTCAGTAAATGGCCTTCTTTTATAACTGGGCATGTGAAACTATTTTCTTTTCAACAAAGGGTGAGGTCATAGCAAGTGTTAATGCACTGTAGTTAACTTGGAATGGTATTTGGGTACCAATGGTCAAAAGTTCCTTGGATCGAACAATAAGATGATCACTGCTGGCGTCGACTATGATGATACCTTTTGGTGCAATTAGGCCTAAGTAGTCAGTATCTTGCCGGCCTATGGCAAGAATTGACTGAGCAACACTCCCCTGATCAATGGCCAAAGGAAGTTCTCCAAATGCGTTTTGAGCAATGGTGCCCCATGGTCGAGACGACTTTATTTTTGATTCGATGACCTCAGCGACCAGTGTGAAGACATCGGTATGAAGCCCATCAATGGGTCGTCGATGCAAAGTCTCACATCCGAGTAGCAATGATTCACCTAGCCTTAGGTTGTTGATCCGACCAGGATGCTTATTACCCAGTGCCCAGTCAAGATTGGCTGAGTTTCCACCAGAAACGATATCAAGCTGAATACCAAATGTGGATTCCAGATAATCTGCTATAGCAGATAACTCTGACATGTTTTTGTTGTCGGGTGATACGCCGTTACGACAAGCGAGATTGGTGCCAATTCCTTTTATGAGGATAGCAGGCATGCGAAGAACTTTACGGACAAATTCGTGTAAATCTTTAGGTAAGATTCCCTCCCGCAGATCTCCAAGCTCGACCATTAAAACAATGCCATGGATTCGACCAGACTTTAAGGATGATTTGGATAATTGGCTGATAATATCCAGTTCGGTGTTAAAACTGGTATTCACGTTCGCTACGATGCGATCAACTTGGCTCAGCATGGGTGAACGAATGAGGCTCATTGTTGCGTTGAGGTGCGCGTGACGCATATTTTCGATGTTTTCAATACGTGAGTCACCCAGACTGGTCATGCCGGCATTTAAAAAGGCCTCGGCTATATCAGCTGAGCCAAGAACCGACTTAGTGATACCGGTCACTGAAATACCATTTATTGCCAAGCGATCAATGAGTGTTTTGGTATTGTGTTCTATTTTGTTAAGGTTGATCTCCAGTCGTGGTGCTTTCACGAAGCTCGAGTTATGGACTTATTATCAAGCTCGGGAAATGCCTCCATAACCATTTCCACCAAACGATCCGATGAGCGAGTTAAGGCGTCTGTAACCGGGATGCTTAGTTCTCGCTCGTATTTCATGATAGCTGCACTCACTTCAGGGTCAGTCATGCTTTCGTGATTGATGGTCAGACCAATGACTTTAGTATCAGCAAAAGTTTGTAGCAGGTTAATTTCACTAGCAGGCGTCGGCATTGGCATGTTTTCAAAATCGCATCGATGTCTTCGTCCAGGGGCATGTTGTAATATAACGCCATTTGGACAAGCGCCACGAAGGATAAATGAAGAAGATGAGAAGGCAGGATGACTCAGTGATCCTTGACCTTCGATAACAATCACATCCGGATTTTCATTTTCGAATACTTCAACAATGGTTGCTTCTAGTTCACCCGCGCAGAATTGAGATGGGACCGCATCAATCGCAATGCCGTAACGCGCTCCTTGTATCAAACCCGTCTGCCCAGTTCCTACCATCTCTGTTTTTATCCCAAGCCTATTGAGTGCACGAGTGAGAATGGTAGCAGTAGTACGTTTACCAATGGCACAATCAGTTCCCAGAACAGCGATGCGTGGACACTTAACTTCGTTGATGCGCCCACTGAACATGCGCAGGTCTTTCTTGTCACGAGGTTTTCTCACATCCAGAATTTTCACCTTGTTTGCAACACAAGCAGCAGCAAAAACAGGATCATCGTTCAGAAATTCATGCAAACCATTTACGATATTCATCCCATGGCTCATGGCCTCTAGAATGATACTTCTCTGGTGTTTTGAAAGCATGCCGACGGCTGGTGCCATGCCGAAGATAAAGAAGTCTGGTACGGTGTCAGTCTGAGCCAAAGAGTCTGCCAGACTGTTACAAACCGGAATACCATTGGGTATATCGTCGAGTACGATACCCGCATCCATCCCAGCCTTTTCACTGTCAATTACAGAAAGTATTTTGTACTTCTCTGAGTGTCTAATAAGGCCGTTGGCGGTTTTGCCATCGATCGAGCCAAAATTAGCTTCGCAATAAACAACAGCAGTAACAAACGGTTTGGATTTGTTTTGGGTTTGTGCAGAAAGATTTTTTGCAGTTTTATTGTGATTGGATACTGTTATAGGTGAACATGACGGTACATGAATAATGGACATAGTAACTCCTTGAGTAAGCTCAGAGGAGGCGACGGGATCGTTACAGCCAGAATTGACCATTTGTCAACGAGTAGTCCCCGCTAAGTAGCGGTTTAATTAAACAGCATTATACATTATAAACAAGTAATAGCATAATCAAGTTGCCTGGCTGCGCCATATAAACATCATATATTCGCTCTTAACATGCAT
>CALDFB010000043.1 GCA_937942365.1 uncultured Marinicella sp.
TTTTTATCACTCAAACAAAATTTCAAATCATCTGTATCATTTATCTATGGACCGAAGCTGAGATAAAAGCTGAGCGTCGCGTAAAAATGTTGGAAATGATGTTAGATACCAGTATTTCAATCCCATTGTCATCATATGCCAGAGTAGGTGATAGGTATGTGTTGTTTGGTGCACTGTCTGTTCATTCGGATTTGGATAAAGTTATTGAAGAAATCATTACTTTGAATGAAAACGCATTTGATGTGGTCTCTGCCATGGAGGACTTTTTACATGAATGATGATAAAAAAACAGGTAAAAGCATGTTGGAAAAAATCATGAATGCAATTAAGGAAGAGTCACGATTTTTAACTGAGTCAGTTTTAGACTCTTCAGGGCTGAGGATGTATGAGAAAAAAATTGAAGAAGCTCAAAATAATTTAAATCAAGCTAAATCTGCGTTGACAGAAGAAATGTCTAATGAATTACAGTCAAGCAGACGGGTGAAAATTTTGGCCGAAAAGATCAAACAACAAGAATCTTTGATCATTGATGCATTGAGTCAAAACAACGAAAAATTGGCATTTAATTTGGCCACTGCGTTGGTTGAATTTGAGCAAGATCATGAAGCGCAACTTGCGATACAACATTCTCATGATTTGCATCTAGGTCACTTAAAAAGGCAAATGGAGCATGCAGAAAGGTTTCTCAAAGATTTAGAGCGACAATTAGCTATGGTAAACACCACTGATCGAATACAAAAAGCCACCGCAGTGATTACCCGTAATTTTGATGATGCTGATGCCAAAATGCTTTCAGCAAAAAAATCTCTGGATAGAATCAGGAAAAAGCAACTAAGAATAGATGCTCAGTATGCTGTTGATGATCAGACAGTAAGTAGTAAGAACAATAGCTCTTTGCTCAAACCTGACAAACAAGATGTCCAAAAAAATGATTCTAAGCGATTAAAACAAAGTGCCAAAGATGTGATAAAAAGAATCGAAGGTAAAGAGTGATTATTTTCAATGACCGATAAAAAACGCAAAATCCTCAAGAAATGGGAAGATGAAAAAAAAGCGGTTAAGGCCACACAGGTGGCGTTTGATGTGGGTGAAAAAATCCAATATGTCATACGCAAGGAGGCATTAGATAGAAGCATCAATCCATCGGATAGGATCAGACAAATATTAGGACTGAGTGTATCTCGTAAACCTAAAAGATTACGACTGTCGATATCACTGTCTGACGATGATATGGCTTATTTAGCAAAAGTTTATAATTTAGAAACCAGTGACCCAGTTGAGGTAAAACGCCGGGCCGCTGAGAAGTTGGTTGAGCATGTAAAAGACATTGATAAGAAGGAGCAGTGATGGAAGTATTTTTAAATAACATAACAAGCTTTCCAGTGGTTGTATTCACATTCATATTAGCCATTGTGATTTGTTATTGGATATTGGCTTTGATTGGCGCAGTAGACATAGAGATGTTTGATGCTGATATAGATTTAGATACGGAAATTGATGTCCAAAGCTTGAGTGGTGTGACAGGGTTTATGCTCAAATGGGGCTTAACAGGGGTGCCAGTAACAGTGGTGGTTTCAATTTTAATGGCTTCATCTTGGCTGGTTTGTTATATTGCGGTTTCAATTTTATTTCCATTGTTACCCTGGGAGACATTGAAAAATTTGATTGGTGTAGTGCTATTACTGGTAAGTTTTGCTTTATCCATTCCAATTACTGCGCAATTCATCAAACCCCTTAAAGGTATTTTTATCTCCCATTCAGCAGCAGTAAAGTCTTCTTTTATTGGTCGAGAATGTTCAGTGAAGACAGGCACAGTGAATGAAAATTTTGGGCAAGCCGTGTATGAAGATGGTGGTGCAGGCATGTTGTTTGATGTTCGAGCACATGCAGCTGATGAAATTAAGAAGGGTGACAAAGTAATTCTGAAAGAGTATGACGAAAAAGATGGCAGTTACTGGGTTATCAAAACAAATGTACTGGATCAAAATTGATTCATCTGAAATTTAAAACAGATTGATATAAGTAATGACAGTTGAGTCTGTCGAATAATTAAGACTTCATAAAGGAGAATACAAAAAATGAACAGTGATTTATTAATAGCGATTGCCACTTGGGCTGGTGTGATTTTATTGGCCTTCATTGGCCTGGCATTGATAGTAATGAAATTCTATCAAAAGGTGGAACAGGGGCAAGCAATGATTGTTAATACCATGCGTGAAGTTCCAGAAGTAACATTCACTGGTAGGACAGTTTGGCCAGTGATACATAAAAAAGAATTTATGATCATTTCATTGAAGACCATTGAGATTGATCGGCGAGGCCAGGATGGGTTGATCTGTAAAGATAACATCAGGGCTGATATCAAAGTGACCTTCTTCGTTCGGGTTAATAAAACCAAAGAAGATGTGCTTAAAGTAGCGCAAGCAATTGGTTGTGAGCGTGCATCAAAACAAGAAACTATTGATGAATTGTTCAGTGCTAAATTTTCAGAAGCTTTAAAAACTGTGGGTAAAAAACTTGAGTTTGAAGAGCTATATGAAGAAAGAGATCGGTTCAGGGACGCCATCATTGAAGTCATAGGCAAAGACCTGAATGGTTATGTTTTAGAAGATGCAGCCATTGATTACCTTGAACAAACGCCCATTGGAGCCTTAGATTCCAATAATATCTTGGATGCCCAAGGCATCAGGAAAATCACCGAGCTGACGGCTAAGCAACACATTTTAACCAATGAGTTTGAACGCGAAGAACAAACCAAAATTAAAAAAAGAGATGTGGAAGCCAGAGAACGTATTTTAGAACTAGAGCGCATTGAAGCAGATGCTGAGGCCAGACAACAACGTGAGATTGCATCTGTTAAAGCAAGAGAGCTTGCAGAAAAAGAAAAAATTGAAAGTGAAGAACGATTGAAATCTGAAGCTGCTCGGATTGCCACAGAGCAAGAAGTGATGGTGATGGAAGAGAATAAAATGCGAGAAGTTGAAGTCGCTGCCAATAATCGCCAACGTGCAGTTGCCATTGAAGAAGAAAAAGTCACAAAAGTCAGACAGTTGGAGATTGTGGGAAGAGAGCGTGAAGTTTCTCTGCAAGAAATCAACAAAGAAAAAGACATTGAAGTTGAAAAGAAAAACATTGCTGATGTGGTTCGGGAAAGAATTGCGGTAGAAAAAACAGTGGCTGAACAAGAAGAACAAATCAATGAATTGCGCGTAGTTGAAGAAGCGAAACGAACTAAAAAAGCACAAGTGATTCAAGCAGAAGCTTTAGCTGAACAAGATTTGATCAAAGAAATCAAGGCTGCCGAAGCCCAAGAAACTACAGCAAAACACAGAGCCAGTGAGAGAATTACTTTGGCAGAAGCTGCCAGAGAATCTGCATCCAAAGAAGCAGATGCAAAAATCCGTTTGGCTGAGGGTGTGCGTGAGGAAGTCGCAGCAGCTGGATTGGCGGAAGCAAAAGTCATAGAAGCCAAAGCCTTAGCCAATAGGAAACAAGGTGAAGCAGAGGCAGCTGTTATGGCCAGTAAACTGAAAGCCGAAGCATCAGGTGCGGAAGAAATAGGGATGGCCAATGTACGGGTGAAAGAAGCAGATGCATTGGGTGAAGAGCAACAAGCTATGGTAGCAGTTAAAATTCAAGTGGCAGAAGCAGAAGCGATCAAAGAACGTGGCGAAGCCGAAGCTGTCGTTATTGAACAGCGGTATGCAGCAGAAGCAAAAGGCTTGAAAGAGAAGTTTGCTGCCATGTCTACCATGGATGACAAAGTTCGTGAACATGAAGAGTTCAGAATGGGCTTAGACATGTCTCATGAAGAAAACATGAGAGCGATAACAGCCAATACAGGTATAGCAGAGACCCAAGCCAAAGTTTTGGCTGAAGCATTGAAAGAAGCCAACATAGATATTGTCGGTGGTAATGGGGACTTTTTAGAGAAATTCATGAGTTCCTTGTCAGTGGGTAAAGCCGTTGATGGAGCAATTGGTAAAAGTGATATTTTGCAAGCAGCGGTCAGTAAAATCATGAAACTAGGTGGTGGTCAGGCGTTTGATAAAGATACCGTAACCAAGTTAATTAAGAAGTTATCTCGCACTGATGACAACGACTCTGAAGTGACTTAATGACAGGTCAATAATCGTTAGTAGTACTCACGAGCTTTTAAATAATAGCTCGTGAGGTTATTTGAATTGAAATTTTACTGTCTCATTTAATTGACTGCTTTAGCCAAAGGAATATAGGTTACTTATGCCAGAAAATAATAACACCATTAATCAAGCTGTTGCTGACGGTGGATCTTATGAGGTCATCCGTAAGCGATTAGAAGATCAGAATAAAAGCTTAGAAAATCAAATCATCAAACTCAATCAGTTGCGCGAAGAAGAGTTTGGTAAAACGGTACTGGAAGTGATAGATCGAGTCAGGGTCAGAACTGACAATAACTGCACCCCCAGAGATATTGTCCGGATTAATGGTCAATTGTTGTTTGGTTACAATGTTTTTATTGGTTTGAAAAAAGAAACCAAAGTTTCAGATGTCTTTGCTTTATATGGCCTAGAGGAATCTGACGGTCAGTTCGAGATCAAAGAAGAATCAATTTCAGGTAGCTTCTTAGATGATCCATTATTTACAAAGCAGTTCCTTGAATTATATAGTTACTATAAAAATGCCCGATTGGTGCAATTGCGAGTGATCAATCAAAAACTGATGGCAGCCTTTCAAATCGGAGAAAAAGCTTCCGATATCAGGGTTTTTCGTTGGGCAATAGTTGATGGTTTGGTCAAATATATAGATGATCGAGGTGAGAGAGATATTGAATTACCGCCATCTTATGACTTTGAATGGCACATGGCATCCAGGGAACACTATGTCCAGGGTAAGCACCCTCATGTATCCATTTTAGATGAGGTGTTTGTTGAAACAGTGGCCGGTGATTTGACCATTAAAGTAGAAGATAATACCAATGATGGACTAGGGATTTATCGAGAAGAGGTAGAATATAAAGAACAAACTCTTGATGATGCCGA
>CALDFB010000044.1 GCA_937942365.1 uncultured Marinicella sp.
CAAGCCAGCATATAAAACATCAGTAAAGACAATAAAGTGGCAATCATAAGCACCCAAAGCATATTATCACTCAGAAAATCTAACCAAACATTGCTGTTATCAATTAGGTGCCCTTTAGGTATCTCTAAACTGAAAGTCATCCCTTGATAAGGCTCTAGTCGCTCAGTATTACTGATGTTAATGACATTGTCGGAGATTTCACTTTTGTAGTCAGCACTGGTTTCGCCAGCAAAACCGGTCCAAACACCCGTTTTAACTGCCGCCATTGACACGCCATCAGGTAGTTCTACATGAGCTGTCACCTGTTGCATGCTGAATCGCCAGTCATTTCCGGTGACATTCCATGCAAAGCGATCATGATCATCTAAAAAAGCTATTTGTCGGTTGGTGCGGTATTTAAGCTGGTAAATATGCTCACCACGCTCTATCATGCGACTGCGCGTGCCGATGTAAACCCGCACACCATTACTCAATTTTTCAAGATGAAATGGTTCTGCATCATTATTTCGAAGCACTTCGAGCACTTCGAAATCCACTGTTGATTTGGTGTAAAAAGCGGTCTTGTATATGGTTGGAAAATCTCGATAGATACCACGTTTTATATTGTTGTGTTCAGCTTGAACCTTGATGGTTTCTGTAACAAAGATCTCGCCATCAGTTTTGACTTTAATGTCGCTGTGAAAATGCTTGATGTGTTCATATGCTTGTAATGGTCCAGAAAAAAACAAAACCACACAGTATGCCAAAACAACCGTCATCAATGAAGAACGCATCAGTTAAAGTTTAACCTCCGGATTTTCAGCATGTTGAGGGTTCTCTAATTCAAAAAATTCAGCCTCTTTGAAATCATATTTATTGGCAATGACGTTCGATGGAAATGATTGAACCGTCGTATTGTACTCTCTCACCGCGCCATTGTAATAACGACGTGCATATTGAATGTCATCCTCAATCTTCTGCAACTGCTTTTGTAAATCCAAAAAATTAGCGTTTGCCTTTAAGTCAGGATAAGCTTCAACTTGGACCATCAGCCCTGATAACGCATGAGAAAGTTTTTGTTCATCTTGACCTTGTTTTCCTGGCGTATAGCTGCTGTTTGCTTTTGAGGCTTGCGCTGCATTGCGCAAATTAATTACCTTTTCCAGAGTTTCCTGCTCATGTTCTGCGTATTTTTTGACGACATTGACAATATTTGGAATCAAGTCATGTCTGCGTTTTAATTGAACATCTATGCCACTCCAACCATCTTCAACATGATTTCTGCGTTTCACTAACTTGTTATATAAAGTAATGCCAAAGAACACCACCGCTCCAGCTATTAAAATCAAAAAGAACAGTAAATTAGGTCCTCTCATTGCTTTCTCCAAATTACATATAGGTAATAATTATAGCTTAAAACTGCGGTTTTGCTGAAGTGCCATAAGTGCTAGAATGGCTGAACAAATCTATCAGCAGTCTTGTGTAATAAAACCTGCTGATTCGTTTGTTTAATACAAAATTTTATTTTTGGAAGAAATCATGACTTGGATAAAAACCATACCGTTTAACGAAGCTGATAATGATCTATTAAAACTCTATCAACAGGTGACAGGTCCAGATAACAATGTGGACAACATCATGTTGGCACACTCTCTCAGACCACATACCATGCAAGGTCACATGACCCTATATAAGTACACCCTACATCACCCAAAAAATCATATAGATAAGTGGTTTCTAGAGTGTATAGGTGTTTATGTCAGTATGCTTAACCAATGCCACTATTGTATTGAACACCATTTTTCAGGCATGAGCCGATTAATTAACAATCAAAATAATGCCAACCAAATCAAACAGGAATTAACAGACAGAAAACACCAGGCTCTTGATTACAAACAACAAATTGCTTTGGATTATGCCCAACACTTAACAACCAATCCTGGAACAATGGTAGAACAAATGCTGATAAAGATGCGTGATGTTGGGTGGACTGATGGCGAAATTCTTGAGATTAACCAGGTAGTTGCCTATTTTAACTATGCCAATCGAACAGTTCTGGGCTTAGGGGTACATATCGAAGGAGATGTTATTGGATTGTCACCCAACAATGAAGAAAATCCTGACGATTGGAACCACCAATAAAACACCACCAACTTAGCCGTAGAATATTGGGGGATCCCAAGGGTTTAAACTTTCTTTTCGTTATTATTTGTGAACACCCACACAGCCCCTGCAACTGAAAACAACAGCAAGGCTACCACCAACAAGACCAGTTGTTCAGATTGGTTGTATAAGTAGCCACCTGTAACCCCTCCTATAAACGCACCGAAAAACTGACTGGTAGAAAAAGCCCCCATGGCAGCACCACGGTATTTTTCATCCACTATTTTCGAAACAGTCGAAGGCATGGCTGCTTCTAAGAAATTAAACAAACCAAAGTACAGAACCAAGTAAAACCCCAACAATAAAAGATAATGTTGTTGCCAATTTACCAACAACAGGCTCACTCCTGAAAATATAAAAGCGATTCCCATCAATTTATAATGTTGTTTATGTTTTTCTTGCCTAATAATTAGAGGCACCATGACACCCAAAGATAAAAATAACACAGGTAGATATAACTTCCAATGATGCCCTAACTGCATTTCAAACCGTTGTACTAAGAACAGCGGCAGGACTAGAAATAAAGCGGTCATACTCGCATGAATGGCAAAAACACCCAAGTCCATCAAAAGCAAATTCTTCTGCCTGATACAATGCAGCAATTCTTTAAGTCTGTAATCCCTGGTAATGAGTTTGGTTGGTTCGTGCACAACAAAGATAAGTACAAGTAACGCCAGCACAGCCAATCCAGCTGTGAACCAAAACAAACCTGACAAACCAATTTGAGCTGCTAATATAGGGCCCGTGATAAATGCCAACATAAAGGCCAAGCCAATACTGCTACCGATGATGGCCATCATTTTGCCTCGTTGCTCTGGCCTCGAAACATCAGCAACCAATGCCATACCTGTAGAAGCAATGGCACCCATGCCTTGAATCAAACGCCCAATAATAATCCAATAAATATCTGCCGCCAAAGCAGCAATGATTGAACCAAAAACGAACAACAATAAACCCAATGCCATCACTTTTTTTCTGCCCCAAATGTCAGACAAAAACCCCATAGGTATTTGTAACAAGGCTTGGGTTAAACCATAAATACCTATGGCAACCCCAGTCAGCAGTGATGTTGCGCCCTCAATGTTCTCGGCGTAGACGGTAAAAACTGGCAGTATTAAAAATAATCCATACATTCGCAAAGCAATCATAAATGCGATGGCTATTGCAGATTTTTTTTCCAGGGAATTCATGTTTGACATATGGGCACGCATATTAACAAAATTTAAGATGAACACCAATTAAATATTGGCAACTCAAGTGATAATTTATTTTATTGATTTCAACCTATATTTGGCCACCTCTTATATAATGTCATTACATTTTTAAAGACGCACAATATAGCTACAAAAAAGCGCCATGGAAAACGCCATCAATCACATCAAAGACGTTTTGAAATTAACCGAACCCGGGATACAAAAAGTCAATGCTCATTTGCGTCAACAACTGAATTCTGATGTCATCCTGATCAACCAAATTGCTGAATACATCATCAGTAATGGCGGTAAACGCTTGCGCCCAATGTTGATGTTGCTGATCACCGATGCTTTGAATTATGATGGCAATCAAAATATCAACTTAGCAGCTGTGATTGAATTGATTCACACCGCTACCCTACTACACGATGATGTGGTTGATGAGTCAGAAATGCGTAGGGGCGAAAAAACCTCTCACGAAATTTGGGGAAATTCAGCCAGTGTTTTGGTAGGAGACTTTCTTTACTCAAAATCTTTTCAGATGATGGTTAAGGCAGATAACATGCAAGTGATGTCAATCTTATCAGATGCCACCAATAAAATATCAGAAGGTGAAGTTCAACAGCTCCTTAATGTAGGAAACTTGGACTTAACTGAAAGTGACTACTATCAAATCATTGCCAATAAAACAGCGAAATTATTTGAAGCAGCATGTCAGCTAGCTGCAGTAGTTGCGGAACAAGATAAAAAAACACAAACTGCCATGGCTGAATTTGGCATGTTGTTAGGAACAGCATTTCAAATCGCTGATGATGTCCTTGACTACACGGCCAGTGATGACACATTAGGCAAGAATTTGGGCGATGATTTCAGTGAAGGTAAACTGACCATGCCTCTGATCTATTTATTAGAAAATGGCAGCGACCACCAACGAAAACATATCACTGATGCCATTAAAAATCCTCAGCAAGCTGATTTTTCATTGATCAAAAATTTAATCATTGAATCAAATGCCATAGATTACACCTTGTCACAGGCCCAACAAAAATCTGATAAAGCCAAAACCAAGCTTTCACAGTTACCCAATTCGCTCTACAAAGACACTTTAGAGTTTTTATGCGATTACGCATGGCAAAGAAACCAATAACACAATCAGATTGAAAAACTTTAAAGTTGATTTGATGGTGCCTTCTCTGCTGTAAGGCCAATGAATGAATATGACAGTCAAAAAATAAAATGGCGTCCCCTAGGGGACTCGAACCCCTGTTACCGCCGTGAAAGGGCGGGGTCCTAGGCCACTAGACGAAGGGGACACAGGACATTTCATAATCTTAATTGTTAAGTACATACTTTTGAACAAGATCAATTCAAAAGATGGCGTCCCCTAGGGGACTCGAACCCCTGTTACCGCCGTGAAAGGGCGGGGTCCTAGGCCACTAGACGAAGGGGACACAGGACACTTACAAACTTCTCTTAATGGTGGAGCTAAGCGGGATCGAACCGCTGACCTCAACACTGCCAGTGTTGCGCTCTCCCAGCTGAGCTATAGCCCCATTAAGAGGATGCGTATTATCAACATTTATGACAATTTAGTCAAATATTTTTATCACCAATTTAAGATATCTTCGCTTGGTGATTACTCCCCCCTATATATGCAACCAGAAGTGCATGTTTCACAAACCTCTATTTCTGATAGTTGGGGTAATTTTGGTTTTAATTCATTCCATATCCAAATCACCAAATTTTCACTGGTTGGGTTCTCTAAACCCTCTACATGATTCAAACAGGCATGATCTAATTGGTCATATATCGGTTTAAAAGCAGCTTTAATATCCGAAAAGTCAATAATCCAACCCATTTGATCATTTGGTTCACCAGATACCTTAATGATTACTTTGAAAGAGTGCCCATGCAAATGACCGCACTTATGCCCTTCAGGCACATGAGGCAACCAATGCGCAGACTCCAGATAAAACTCTTTATAAATATCCATTTATTGCTTTTTGACGTATAAAACCAGCTTATGGTCTATCAGGTTGTAGCCATATTTTTCTGCTATTTTGACTTGCAAATCTTCCAACTCAGAATCAAAAAACTCAATCACTTTACCCGTATCAACATCAACCATGTGGTCATGGTGTTCTCCCGTATCTAATTCATAAACAGCTTGAGTATTCTCAAATTGATTTTTACTCACCAATCCAGCAGTTTCAAATTGATTCAATACCCGATAAATAGTTGCGAGACCTATGTCATGATCAGCTGTCTTCATTTCATCGTATAAATCTTCTGCAGTAAAATGTTTGCCTTTGTTATTGGTTAAAAACTCAAGGATTTGTAGTCTGGGTAATGTGACTTTTAAGCCCGCTTCTTTTATTTCTTTTTTGCTCATCTCAAAGATTTAACTGATATTTAATGGATTTTATTGTATCATTCTCGCTTGATTTTGAATAACTTATTAAAATGAAAATTGCTATTTTTGCTGTATTACTTGCTCTAACTGGATTAACCGCTTGTTACAAGACCCCTGTCCAACAAGGCAACATCCTCAAACAAAAAGACATTGATGAAGTTAAGCCTGGCATGAGCAAACAGCAGGTTGCTATTGTATTAGGCACACCCACAGTTGCTGACCCATTTAATCAAGATCGCTGGGACTACATCAACACACATAAAGTTAAAGGTGATTTCAAGAAAATTAAAAAACTCAGTTTGTTTTTTGAAAATAA
>CALDFB010000045.1 GCA_937942365.1 uncultured Marinicella sp.
CTTGTTGCAAATCCGCCACAGTATAATAACGTTGCTTTGGATCTCTTCGTGTGGCTTGTAAAATGATGTTTCTTAGGTCTGATTCTAAGTCAATTTTTTGCAACACTTCCCTGATACGCTGTTCATCATTGTTTTCATCCACCATCCTGTGCTTATAGTCCGGCAATGGTTTTCGTGCTGATAACAAACTCAACAGAACAACACCCAAAGAGAACACGTCAGCTTGTGTTGTGATGGCTTGGCCTGTTAATTGTTCTGGCGCTGCATATTCAGGCGTGAAGACCACAGTGGTCTGATCTTTAAATTCAGAGTCTAAAGTTGCAATCCCAAAATCAACCACTTTCAAATGACCATTGGTATCAATCAGGATGTTACTTGGTTTAATGTCACGGTGAATGATTAAATTGACATGTGCATATCGTATGGCATCTAGAACTTGTAGAAATAAGATAATCACATCTCTATTTGATAGCTTTTTATCACTCACATACTCGCTGATTATTTGCGCATTTTCTATATAGTCCGTAACTAAAAATGGCATGCCTGCTGATGTAGAACCACCATGATGAAAAGATATGATATTAGGATGATCTAGCTGCGATAAGGCCAATTGTTCACGATCAAACATGCGCATCGAAGTGGCGGAGACGCTATATGGATGCATTATCTTTATGGCCACTCTCTTTTGGATGTTGCTGTCATTCCGTTGCGCTTCATAAACGGAAGACATCCCTCCACGTCCAACCAAGTTCAGTAATTGATAGTCACCTACCTCATGACCTGAAAGGTCTACTAATTCCGGCGCTCCTTGCATGATAAAAGCATCAGCAAGCTCATCGAAAGCGGTGTCATGTTCAGATGAGTTTTTTAATAGCTCACTGACCTTACTTTTAATTTTACCATCTAACTCTTGATGACGCTGTAATTCCAACTGAGCATCTTTTAAGGGCAAGCCAGCCAATTTTTTGAATATTGACCAAGCTAACTTCAGTTCATTATTACTTTGATCTTTGCTCATCACTTTGATTTATCGGCCAATAAAGTGATGAAAAAAGCTTTGGCCATATTCCAATGGCGCACAATCTGACGTTTAGAAATACCTTGAAACCCAGCAATTTCATCCAAAGAAAAACCACCAAAAAACCTCAGTTCAGTCAGTTCTGCTAAATCTTTGTCAATATCAGCCAATTGCTCAATCATTTGATTCACTTCTAACAGCTTATGCCCCACGTTATTTTGATCAGGTAAAGATGACAATGTGATGGCATCAAACTCCACTGCACTTTTTTGTCGGTTTTTCTTTCTGATCACATCAATCAAGTAGTTCCTCATACATTTAGCCACTGTGGAGAAAAAATGTTGATCACTATTAAATTCTGTGTCTTTAAATTTTGACAGTTTGATAAAACACTCATGAGAAAGCACTGTTGGGGTTATGGTTTGTCCAGGCTTAAGTCTAGCAATCTGCAAATGAGCAATTTTTTTAACTTGAGGATACAGCGCTTGATATAACTTTTCAGCACCTTCACCCTGTGCCGAAAGAAAATCTTCACTGCGTTTCATTTCCGTCACAATAAATCACCCCAGTATTAAAACGTATATTTTAAATAATCATGTTGAATCATGATTGAATAAATCCTCAGCTCAAAATGTGACTTGCGTTTCAAAATTCGTTATTAATGACTCTACAAACAAACTATTCAAGATTTTCATGGCACTGTTTTTTTTACTACAACGTATATACCACTAACTACTTAATTTTAGAGGATTACCATGAAATTTAAATTAGCATCCACACTAATTATATCAGCAAGCTATGCGCTAGCAGGCAATTATTCTACCTGGCAAGAACACAGCGAAGCTTTCCTTGCTAGCCAAGATAACTTAAATAACAAATCTGCAGGTTCTGTTGTTGTGACTGTAGGCTCTGGGACATCTTGCGATTTCAGAACAGGTGCAACAAAAATCCAAGACGCCTTAGACTCTGGTGCCGATGTCATTCGTATTGTGAATGAAACATATAATGAAAATTTAGAAATTGATGATTTCAGTGTCAGTCTTATTGGTGGCTATGCCAACTGTGATAACGCAGAAAATGACATTAACAATGGTTCACAAGCCGTTATTGATGGCGGTAACAACACCTCTGTACTTTACATTACCGGTGATAACCAAAACCACTTGATTAATATCAACAACATCCGGTTCACCAATGGTCGTGGAGGCGACTTTCCATCAGGTGGTGGCATATCTGTTCAAAATGCGGACCTAGAACTTAACCTCAATAATGTATGGCTAGACAATAACGACGGAGGTAGCGGCGGTGGGCTCCACATTTCAAATGGAAGCACATCAGTTAATGCCATTGATGTTTTGGTCATCAACAATACAGCAGGTCAAGGTGGTGGCATCTATTGTAGCGGCAATCAAAATTCAATCCTGATGAGCAATACTGGAGACGTTGCAGGAGTGGTGTTAAATGATGCCGACTCTCTTGATGGTGGAGGTGCCTTATTGGTCAATGGTTGCGGCATGACCAGTTATATGGGTTCAACTGGCGGACTGCTTGGTTTTCGTGGCTTTGCTGGTAACAACGCTGCTGAAAATGGGGGCGGGATAGCCGTTAAAAGTGGTTCAAGATTAACCTTATTAGGTGACCAGTTTTGTTCTCCTTTCTTCCCTTTCAGCTGCTTAGGAAATAATGATTTTGCAGTTGAAGTCCTTAATAACGATGCTGATTCTGATGATAATAACAGCGGTAATGGTGGGGGCATTTATGCCACTGGAGCTGGAACTGTGGTCGATGCACTAACTATAGACATTAACGGCAATCAAGCTTACCACGGTGGTGGTGTGGCTGTCGAAGACGGCGCAATTTTTAATACATCTTATAGTACAGCTGATTGTTGGTCACCTGGTTCATGTAATCAAATAAGAAACAACAGAGCAGAAAGGTTCGGTGGTGGGGTTTATACTGAAGAAAACGATGTCGTTAACATCAGTGTGTCACACCTACAGGGTAACAGGGCAGATATAGGCACAGCGGCCTATCTTTTTAATGATGCCATAATGAATATCAGTTCAAGCATCATAACTGGAAACGGTGCCCAAGGTGCTGACGGGTTTAATGACATCTATGCTATACGAATCAATCAACCGACAGGAACAACTGCAGAACTCACTATTCAATCCACTACAATCGCGGACAACAATTTGGAGTCTGCATCCATCGGCAACAACCAAGGGCGTGTAACCGTATTGTCCACCATCATCCACGATCCTGCCTCAGGAGATGCTTTCGAATCTGTCAATCCAGTTCTTGAAGTATCAAGCTGTGTCATGGCCCATGAAATCATGACTGTACCTACTGGATTTGATGTCATCGAAGATGACCCAGAATTTGTTGACCGATCAAATGGTGACTTTCACTTGAATGCCATGATCTCTCCAGCCATTGATATATGTAGTATTAACTTGGCTGACCCTGCCTTAACTGATATAGAACTTGAAACTCGTGGCTGGGACGACCCAAATGCAAGCAATATAAATGGTCCCTACGACATTGGTGCTGATGAAAGTTATGGTAGTGATATTATTTTTGTTAATGGCTTTGAAAACTAAGTATATTTTCAGTTCTATATATTCAGCTTGCTCATTTCAATGAGCAAGCTGATTCCTTTATCACCATACAAACTCACTTGATCAATTCACTCAAGCCACCTTATTTTATAAGAATTTTCTAATATGAGCTCTATTCCACTGTATTTCATTCCGTTTCTGGCCTAAAATGCAGGTTGTTAATTTCATCACAGTCTATGAGCGTCACCTTTAACAATTTAAAACCTGATTGTCTTCGTCAAGCCATCATTGGCGTAGATGCACCTTTTGGTACGCCATTTGGCCAACGGTTAATGACCTATTGTGACTACACTGCCTCTGGTAGAACACTGACATTCATTGAAAAATACTTGATGAAGTTACAACGACATTATGCCAACACCCATACAGAAGATGACATGACTGGCAGATCTATGACCCGCCTGTTACATGATGCTGAGAAGAGAATAAAAGATTCTCTGGGTGCTGATGAGAATGACCGCATTATTTGCACAGGAACTGGTGCCACCGGTGCCATCACTAAAATTCAACAAATTTTAGGCACCTATTTACCTCCTGCCACCCGTGCACAAATTGAAAATTCAGCAGACTGTGATCTGGATAAAATCAAGACACAATCTCCAGTCATATTTGTTGGACCATATGAACACCACAGCAATGAAATATCATGGCGGGATGGCTTGTGTGAAGTGGTAGAACTGGATCTGGATGAAAATGGACATGCCAACTTAGCACAACTTAAAGAACAACTAACCAACCCAAAATACCAGGGACGTTTAAAAATTGGCTCTTTTTCTGCGGCATCTAATGTTTCTGGTTTGATTTCACATACCCGAAAAATTGCTCAGTTATTACATGAACACGGCGCATTGGCATTTTTCGATTATGCTGCCAGTGCCCCTTATGTAGAAATTGATATGCATCCGAAAAATGACCCGATGGGATACTATGATGCCATCTTTTTGTCTCCACATAAATTTTTAGGAGGCCCTGGGTCTACAGGTGTTTTGGTATTTAATAAAAAGATTTATCAAACAGCACTGAGACCTACCGTTTCAGGTGGTGGCACTGTAAGCTATGTGGCTCGTCATGATCATGATTTTATAGAAGACATTGAGGAACGAGAAAAAGCGGGTACACCAGGCGTATTACAAATCATGCGAGCTGCCTTGTGCTTTGAGGTCAAAGACAAATTTGGCGTCGATCAGATTCACCGTATTGAACAAAAATGGTTGAATCTGGCTTTTACACAATGGCAGCAACACCCCAGAATCGAAATACTAGGTGACCAAGACCCTAAAAATCGAGTCGGTATTGTTTCATTTAATATCAAAACAGCTTCTGGAAAATACCTGCACCCTAAGTTTGTAACAGTGCTTCTCAATGACCTATTCGGTATCCAATCCCGTGCAGGTTGTTCATGTGCAGGACCATATGGGCATCAATTATTGGGCATAGATGAAGAAACATCGGAACAATACCGCGCATTGATCGAAAAAGGTTTTCATGGCATTAAGCCAGGCTGGTGTCGCATAGGCTTTCACTACATCATGGATGAACCTGAAGTTCAGTACATCATTGATTGTGTGAAATTCATCGCTGACAATGGTGCTGAGTTTCTGCCTTGGTATAAATTTTGTCTTAAGCAAGCTTGCTGGCAACACATCCAAGATGATGAAAAGTGCCCTGAGCTGTCTTTAGATGAAGCATTCAAACAAGACATCGACAATCCACAACCTCTCTCACCTATGTTGCGCTCCTCTCTTTATCAACAGTTTTTACAAGAAGCTGAGCG
>CALDFB010000046.1 GCA_937942365.1 uncultured Marinicella sp.
CGTTTTAAAGTGATAAATGATTCACTGGGCCATGACGTTGGAGATGATGTTTTAATCAGTGTGGCAAAGATACTTAAGAAACATGTGAACGGTTATGGTGTGGCGGCGCGATATGCAGGTGATGAGTTTTTGATTTTATTGAATCGTAAGGTAGATACTAATAAAACGGAGCAAATTGCCAAACAAATACTTAAATCTGTTGCCAACCCAATTAAGTTAAACAATGGCAGTGAGATTAGTTTAACCATCAGTCTAGGCATTGCTTTTTTCCCTGATCATGGGCAAAGTGTCAACAAGCTGATTAAAAATGCTGATATTGCTTTATATGATGCCAAACTGAACGGTAAAAATCGATACACCATTTATGACAGCAATCTAGATGGCGATCACACAAAACAAAACGAAGAAATGGTGAAGAATCTTCAGAATGCCATTGATAGAGGGCAAATCGAAGTTTATTTTCAACCCAAAATGAATGCCAAGACAGAAGATATAATGGGCTTTGAAGCTTTGGTCCGATGGGAACATCCTGACTTGGGTATTATCAGCCCTGGTTTGTTTATTCCTTTGGCAGAGCAGTCTGATTTAATCGATAAAATAGGTTTATTTGTTATCCTGAAATCTTGTCAGGCTTTGAAAACATGGCAACGTAAATACAATTTACCTTTGAATATGTCGATTAACTTATCGCCTGTTCAACTTAATGATAAAGATTTGACGAAAAAAATTAGCCAAATTATCGACAAGACAGGCGTGCATCCAAAACATGTTGATTTTGAGATCACGGAAAGTGAAAAATTCAAAAGTGTTAAAGATGCTTTATTGATGTTCAAAAAAATTGTTAATTTGGGTTGCACATTGTCTATTGATGATTTTGGTACGGGGCATTCAACTTTAGATTACCTGCGGAAAATACCGGCAAAGACGCTGAAGATTGATCAGGTATTTGTGAAAAATATAGGCCTCAGTCCTGATGACGAGGCAATACTGGATGCAACTATTGATATGGCAAAACGCGTTGGACATGAAATTGTAGCTGAAGGGGTGGAAACGGAGGATCAAAGAATATACTTAGCTCAAAAAGGGTGTGAATATTTTCAAGGATTTCTATTTTCACGTCCCGTCCCAGCCACAGAAATTGAACATATTTTGACTGAACGAGCTAAAATATTGGAAATCAACTAATTGTAATGAACTATTTAGGGTTAAATACAGTCCAATCTGGCAATTAATATGAAATCACAAGATCAGGATAAGATGTCAGAAAAAAAACTCGATGCTGAATTAGTGGAACAAGCTAAAAAGGGAATCATGTCGGCCTTTGAACTATTGGTTAATCGTTATCAGCAGAGGGTTGCTAATGTGATTTCAAAATTCATTAAAGACAAGCACGAAATTCAAGATGTTGCGCAAGAGGTCTTTATTAAGGTTTTTCGTGCACTGCCCAACTTTCGAGGTGACAGTTCGTTCTATACATGGATATATCGAATTGCGGTAAATACTTCAAAAAATCATTTGGTGGCTAAATCTCGAAGAATCCAAAATACCCAAGTGGAGTTTGAAGATGCAGAATCTTTTGTCAGTAATGAAGATTTTCGGAACTTGGATACACCAGATGCGGTCTATTCGCGTGGCGAGTTAGAACAGACGATGTCAAAAGCCATTGCTGTACTGCCTGAAGATTTAAAAAAAGCCATAGTCCTCAGAGAAGTCGATGGTTTAAGTTACGATGAAATTGCCTTGAAAATGAACTGTCCAATTGGTACGGTTAGATCGAGAATATTCAGAGCACGTGATGCCATTGATCAAGCTTTGCGTCCTTTGTTAGATGATGAGAATATGAGAAAACAACATGTCAGATAAATCAAAACAGAACATTTCAGACTTAATGGATGGTGAATTGCCCAATGATTGTAGTCGTTTTTTATTGAAACGCATGCAATCCGATGAAGCGTTAAAGTCAAGTTGGAATAACTACCACATGTTACGTTCTTGTTTACAACAGGAAAGCGACGCCCCATTGATGAAGAACTTGGGTGCATCTGTTGTCAAAAAACTCAGTTCAAATACAGCTTTAGAGCCTGTTGAAACCAGTCATTTAAATGCTTGGATGAAACCACTGGCTGGAACAGCCATTGCTGCATCTGTGGCTTTGGTAGCGGTGTTTACTTTTAATCAAAACCAATCAATTCCTCAAGCTGAACCACTTCCTGTTTATGCCAAAACGTCACAACAAGTGATTAACCCCCCTAATGCCAGGGCTGTTAGGGTGGAGCAACCACCGGGGTTTACAAGATACCCTTCATTAACACCTCAAATTCAACAATATCTGTCTGAAAAAAACAACCAACCTCAAATTCCAGTTTATTATAATGTTGAGTACTTTAATCGCAGGATTGATCAACACCGTTTAAAGGTTCAACAAAATACTGCTGAATAATGAAACGTTTGGCCAAAGTGGTTGCCCGGAGCAACCGCTTTGTTTTGTTGTCGCTGATTCAAGCAGAAAAATGTGTAGGGTGTCCAGTTAATTGTAACAAACCCTTGATTAATTTTTTTGCGTTGAGAAAAAATTTATTTGCCTTATCAACTGACCACGCCAATTATCAATTGATTGACCGCGATGATTTATTGTCCCGAACTGATCTATTGGATCAAGACATCAATATTAAAATAGACAATAATGAACTCGTTAAATCAAGTGTATGGTTGTATTTGATTCCGCTGCTGGTTTGTTTGATGTTTATATCGATCGGTCATTTAATCGGACAGTATTGGCAATTATCAACCGACTTAATGGCATTGTTGGGCTTAATAGTGGGTTTGTTTGTTTTTTATTTGTTTGCGCACAGAAAAAATAATATTGAACCCTTGAAATTTAGGCCAAAAGTCACGATTTTATCCTCCAATGGCACTTAGTTGGTTTTTGCTAGTCTACCCAACTAATAATTTATATTTTTTGAAGGAGTTTTTGATGAAAAGAATAATATTGATGCTGAGCCTTTCAATGGTCGCCTTAACTTCCTTAGCAAAAGGATTGAACTTACCTGATTTTACTGATTTGGCTAAACGAACTGGTCCTGCAGTGGTTAACATCGTGGCACGTGATAATGCAGACGAAGGTGATATCAACAGTGACCAACCCAATGAAGAATTATTTCGATTCTTTGGTATTCCTAACCAACCTCAGAATCGTGATCGAGTTTCTGGTGGTTCCGGTTTCATTATATCAAGTGATGGATTGATTCTAACTAATCGTCATGTCATTGATGGTGCAGATAAGGTGACTGTTACTTTATTAGATCGTCGTGAATTTGAAGCTGAGTTAATTGGTGAAGATGAAGCCAGTGACATCGCAGTATTAAAAATAGATGGTAAAAATTTACCTAAACTGAACATTGGGTCTGCCGATGACTTAGAAATTGGTGAGTGGGTAATGGCCATTGGTTCTCCATTAAGTTTTGAAAATTCGGTAACCAAAGGCATTGTCAGCGCAAAAGGACGTCAAATTGGTCGTCAGCAATATGTACCCTATATACAATCTGATGTGCCTATTAATCGTGGTAACTCCGGAGGTCCTTTGATTAACTTGGATGGTGAGGTAGTGGGCATTAATACATTGATATTCTCAAGTACAGGTGGCTATATGGGGATTTCATTTTCGGTACCAATTGATGTAGCAATCAATGTGGCTGATCAATTACAAGCCAATGGAAAGGTACAACGAGGATTGCTTGGCGTAGGTATTGAAAATGTAGATCAAAGAAAAGCCAACTATTTAGGAATGGACATTCCACGTGGTGCTTTAGTAAACCAAGTTAATAGTGGTAGTGCAGCAGAAAAAGCAGGTATAGAAGTGGGTGATGTGATCATCAGTTTTAACGGTAAACCCATTAAAACGCAACAGTCTTTGCCGCCAGTTGTCGGAACCGTTAAACCCAATACTAAAGTGAAATTAGAAGTATTTCGTGATGGTAAAGTCAGAGAGTTAACGGCTCAATTAGATGCATTGAATGAAAACACACAGGCTGGTAATTCCAATACAAATAACGATGAAATTAATGCGGGTATAGGTTTTTCTGTCAGTAAACTGTCAGATCAAGACCAAGAACGCACCGGAGAACAGGTTGGTGTGATCGTTACCAGCATCACTGACAGAGATATTGAGCGGGCAGAACTACTGGTTGGTGATGTGATTAAAAAAGTGGGTAAAAAAGACATAGCTGATCTTGCTGATTTCAGTGATGCCATTGATGCCTTGGATGAAGATGAGCCTTTAGTCTTATTAGTCAAGCAAGGACCAGGGAATAGGTTTATAGTGATTGAACGCTAAGTACTTACAGTATAAAATAGCGCGATTGAAACAAATCCCATGAATTCCATGGGATTTGTTGTTTTTGGCAATTGATATTAAAACACACTCAACGGAACTTAATGAAAAACATTCGTAACTTTTCCATCATCGCACATATAGACCATGGCAAATCAACCTTGGCCGACCGCTTTATTCAGGTGTGTGGTGGTTTGAGTGAGCGAGAAATGGATAAACAAGTACTGGATTCAATGGACATTGAACGTGAACGTGGCATAACCATTAAATCCCAAGCCGTGTGCTTAGAGTTCAAGTCTGAATCAGGTGAAGTCTATCAATACAACTTGATCGATACACCAGGGCATGTGGATTTTTCTTATGAAGTATCTAGATCATTGGCTGCATGTGAGGGTGCCTTATTGGTGGTTGATGCAGCGCAAGGTGTTGAAGCTCAGTCAGTAGCAAATTGTTATACAGCGATCGAGATGGGGTTGGAGGTTATTCCAGTCATCAACAAAATTGATTTACCTTCAGCTGATATTGATCGTGTGAAACAAGAAATTGAAGAGATCATTGGGATTGATGCCACTGATGCTTTGTTGGTATCAGCTAAAACTGGGCAAGGCATCAATGATGTGTTAGAAGCCATTGCCACTTTAATACCAGCGCCTGAAGGTTCTCCGGAAGAACCACTTCAAGCTTCCATTATTGATTCTTGGTTTGATAACTATTTGGGTGTGGTGTCATTGATCAGAATTTTTAATGGTCAGTTGAAAGTCAAAGATAAAATCCAAATCATGTCGCTAAAGACTGACCAATTGGTTGAAGGCTTGGGTAAATTTACACCCAAAAGAACACCAGGTAGTGAACTCATGTGTGGAGAGGTTGGTTATCTGAGCGCTTCTATCAAAGATGTACATGGCGCACCTGTGGGTGATACCATTACATTAACTCAAAATCCTGCCAGCAAAGCTTTAGATGGCTTTATGCAATCACAGCCTCGGGTTTTTGCTGGCTTATTTCCAACTTCAGCAGAAGACTATCAAGATCTGCGAGAAGCGCTTGAAAAGTTGCGGCTTAACGATGCATCATTAAGTTTTGAACCTGAATCATCAACAGCTTTGGGCTTTGGCTTTCGCTGTGGTTTTTTGGGCATGTTACATATGGAAGTAATACAGGAACGAATTGAACGTGAGTTTGACATAGACTTGGTAACCACAGCACCTACCGTAGTCTACGAAATGATTGATAAAGCGGGTAATCAGGTGATGTTGGATAACCCTGCAGATTTGCCTACTATGTTCGAAGAGATTCGGGAACCTATCATTACAGCAAATATATTGATGCCACAAGATTATGTCGGGTCTGTAATCACATTGTGTATTGAAAAGCGTGGTATTCAGAAGAACATGCAGTACTTAGGTAATCAAGTACAATTAACATTTGATTTACCATTAAGTGAAGTGGTTTTGGATTTTTTTGATCGCTTAAAATCTGTAAGTCGAGGTTATGCATCGTTCGAGTATGAATTCAGTCATTACTTGGCAGGCCCTTTTATTCGTTTAGATGTGCTCATTAATGGAGAACGTGTTGATGCCTTGTCTATTTTGACTCACCGAGATAATGCACAACGCCGTGGTCGTGATTTAACTGACCGTTTGAAAGAATTGATTCCACGTCAAATGTTTGATGTGGCAATACAAGCGGCCATTGGTTCACAAGTTATTGCGAGAACCACCGTGAAAGCTTTGCGAAAAAATGTAACCGCAAAATGCTATGGTGGTGATGCAAGTCGTAAGAAGAAATTATTAGAAAAACAAAAAGCAGGCAAGAAACGAATGAAACAAATTGGTCGAGTAGAAGTGCCACAGGAGGCATTCTTGGCGGTATTAAAAGTAGACAACTAGAGGAAAATTTACAGTGAACGAAATTCATTTTGATTTTGAAGCATTCTTAACTTTGGCCAGTGGTATCACATTCATCTGTTGGTTGATTGGAAAAATCAGATACAAAGGACAAGAACCCAAAGAAAAAAGTTTTATGACTTCAATTATTTCATTTGGGTATTCATTTTTCCCAGTGTTTATATTTGTTTTGGTGGTCAGAACCTTCGTATTTGAACCATTCAGGATTCCATCGTCATCAATGATGCCAACCTTATTAACTGGCGATTTTATTTATGTTAATAAGTTTTCATATGGACTCAAGTTACCAGTTACTCATCATACCTTTGTTGAAATAGGTCATCCAGAACGTGGTGATGTGGTGGTGTTTAGATTTCCTCCAAATCAAAAAGATGACTACATCAAAAGGGTGGTAGGCATACCTGGCGATGATGTTTATTTTGATTCTAGGACTGAAAAAGTTTACCTCAATGGTGAAGCAGTCAGGCAAGATGTAGATGGTCAATATGAAGGTTTTATTGATGATCTGCAGTCGAGAAATAGGGTGATACAAAAAACTGAATTTTTAAGTGAAACGGGGCATAAAATGCTCACCATCAATGGGGTAAACAATCAGCCATTTAAGTTTACACAACTGACTGTACCTGAAGGTCATTATTTTGTGATGGGTGATAATCGGGATAATTCTTCTGACAGCAGGATGTGGGGTCTGGTTCCGGAAAGAAACTTGGTGGGTAAAGCCCAATTTATTTGGATGCATTGGCGTGTTTCAAACTTTATCGAAGGTCTTAAACGTATTGGCACCAAGATTATTTGACTTTGTTTTATCAGCAACTGATGATATTATTTATGAAGAGTAAGTTTTAATTTAAATTTGAGGTAAAACTATGAGATCGTTAAAGAAAGCACAAGGCATAACTTTGATTGGCTTTATATTTGTTCTGGCTGTTCTGGGGGTTTTTCTCTATGCTGGTATGCAGTTAGGGCCAGTTTATATGGATCATATGTCAGTGGTCAAAGCGATGAAAACGGCTGCCAGTGAAGGTGCCAATCAATCTCCAGCAGAGATTAAATCCCGCATTTCTAAATTACTTTATATCAGTTATGTAGACCAAGTTAAACCCACAGACTTTAAAATTGTTAGGGGTAATGGCCGAGAAATTCAAGTTAAGTATGATGTGGAAAAAGAGTTTTTTGGTAATCTGTCATTTAAAATGAAATTTGAAGACAGGGTTCCTCTTTAGTCAATTTAATGTGAAAATTCTGGGTCAAAAAGTACATTGGTCTGATGATAAATGGATTCAACAAGCACTTACTCATCGCAGCGTTGGAAAACATAACAATGAAAGGTTAGAGTTTTTGGGCGACTCTATTCTTTCACTGGTGATATCCTCTCACTTGTTCAATACATACAGTGATCTCAGTGAAGGTGAATTATCTCGGCTTCGATCGCAGATAGTTAAAGGTAAGACTTTGGCTGAAGTGGCTCGATTTTATCAATTGGGACCCTTGATCAAACTGGGTGCAGGTGAAATTAAATCCGGTGGTGTGAATAAGTCATCAGTTTTGGCTGATGCAGTAGAGGCAGTTTTTGGTGCGATGCTGTTAGATCAAGGTTATGAAGTCGCGGAATCTTTTGTTGAAAAAGTCATGCATCCTTGGTTACAAAAGATCAACCCAGATTTAATCAAGAAAGATCCTAAATCAGAACTTCAAGAGATTTTACAACAACAAGGTCTGCAGCTGCCGATGTACCAAACCATCGAAGAGTTAGAAATTAATAATGAAGTTAGGTTTAAAGTTAAGTGTTTAGTCAATGAGTTACAGCTTGCTGTTGAATCCACTGGTAGTTCGATAAAAAAAGCTGAACAATCAGCAGCAAATAAAGTGATCAACGCAATACAAGAAGGATAATTCTTATCAATACAACTTACTCAAATAAAAAGCCAATAAACTACAAATCAGGGTATGTTTCGGTTATAGGTCGACCCAATGTTGGTAAGTCTACTTTGATCAATCAAATTCTTCAACAAAAGCTCTCTATAGTCTCACACAAACCGCAAACCACTCGACATCAAATTTTAGCCATTCATTCATCCGAACGCAGCCAAATAATATTTATTGATACGCCTGGTATTCATAATCAGAAAGGCACTGCATTAAATAAGCACCTGAATCAAACAGCCCAGTCGTCGTCACATGGTGTTGATGTGATACTATTTTTGGTAGAAGCTTTAAAGTGGACAGATGAGGATTTACGGGCTGCAAAGATAATGGCTCAATCTGATGCACTAAAGATATTGGTGGTCAACAAAGTAGACAAGGTGAAAAACAAACAGCAAATGATCCCTTTTGTTGAACAAATCATGCAGGACTTTACTTTTGATGGCATACATTACATCAGTGCATTAAAAAACAAACATGTAGATCCCTTGTTTGATGCGATCCATAATATGCTGCCACTGGGTGCCCCCATATTTGATGAAGAACAGGTTTCAGATCGCTCCACTCGATTTTTTATCACTGAATTGATCAGAGAGCAGTTGATGGAACGCTTTCATCAAGAATTACCTTATAGCGTAAGTGTGAATATTGAAGCTTATGAGGTTGTTCAAGATACGCAAAAAGGCGATATCCATCATATTCATGCCAATATCTGGGTAGAAAGAAACAACCAAAAACGCATTATCATCGGCAGTAAGGGAGACGCAATTAAACAAATTGGCATTAAAGCCAGACAGGAAATCCAAGCATTTATTGATGCCAGAGTGAATCTGAAGTTATGGGTGAAGGTTAAATCTTCATGGACCGATGATGCGCGCGCATTAGAGGCGCTTGGTTATACCGATGAGTTTAAAGAATAATTGGTATATTTTGTTGGTTAGATGATCAGCGATCAAGCATTTATTCTGCATAAACGTGTTTATAAGGACAGCAGTGAACTGATAAAACTTTTCACCCAAAATCACGGCGTGTTTGATGTGATCACTAAAGGGAGTCGGCGCCCAAAATCTAAATTAAACGGACAGCTTCAACCATTTATCCTAACTCAGGTTAATTGGGTGGGTAAATCTACTTTAAAAACATTGATAGATGCAGAGCAAAATGGAACCATTAAACGTTGTGCCTATAAAAACCATGTTTCGATGTTGTATTGTAATGAAATTTTGGCTTTAATTAAGTTTGATGAACTGGTTGCATCATCTGTTTTCAAGGCTTATCAGAAAACAATTAAACTGCTGCAACAAACTGATGCGGTGAGGTTGATTTTACGTCGTTTTGAATGGCATTTATGTTGCCAGTTAGGTTACTTATTACAAATTCCAAATCAATGTGATGAGGTGGATGTACTTCAATTTGACCCTGTTAATGGTTTAGTTATCAATGATGTGACTCAAAATCAAAACAATAAACATGCATGTACAGCCTTAAGTTTTAGAAAATTCATAGAGTTTGAAAAGATGTCTGGTGATGAAATTAATCAAATATCAAGTCTTATGCGTGTGGTGATTAACCATTTGGTCAATGGTCAACCCATAAAATGTAGACAATTACTAAAAACAAATGTTGCTTCCAAGTGATGTTTGGTTGGTTAAAAAAATTTCAGGCTTAAAATCAATGATGAAAATTAAATGGCTGTTGTATAATAACCAACGTTATTAATCAGCCGATAATATACTTACCCTATGTCCATTAAAAATATCTTAATTGCTAACCGTGGTGAAATTGCGGTTCGTATTATTGAAACCTGTCGTCAGTTAAATATCAAAACAATAGCCGTTTATGCTGATGCAGACCAACATGCTAAACATGTCACTATGGCTGATGAGGCTGTTCACTTGGGTTCTACTGAATTGGCAGATTCTTATTTGAATATAGATAAGATCATTGCAGCTGCGAAAAAATCAGGAGCCGATGCTGTACACCCAGGTTATGGTTTTTTGTCGGAGCGTGCAAATTTTGCAGAAGCCCTATCCCAGGCTGGATTAATCTTTATTGGAGCGCCTGCGAGCGCTTTGAGGTTAATGGGGTCAAAATCAGCTGCCAAACAAACCATGTTACAAGCGGGCGTGCCATGTGTACCAGGCTATCAAGATGATGATCAATCAGAAGCTACCTTACAAGATGCAGCAGATAAGGTGGGTTATCCTATTTTGATCAAAGCAGTCGCTGGTGGCGGTGGTAAAGGCATGAAAATTGTTCACAACAAAGAACAGTTCATCAACCAATTAAATTCAGCAAAACGAGAAGCAATGAATGCCTTTGGTGATGATCATGTCATATTAGAAAAATACATCACCCAACCAAAACACATAGAAGTGCAAGTGTTCGCTGACTCTAAAGGCAATGTGGTGCATTTATTCGAACGGGATTGTTCAACGCAAAGACGTTATCAAAAAGTGATTGAAGAAGCACCGGCAGCTGGTTTAAGTGATGCCACTCGGACTGATATTTTGAATGCGGCCATTCAAGCCACACAAGCGATTGATTATGTTGGAGCTGGAACCATTGAGTTCATAATGGACGGAGATGATTCTTTTTATTTTATGGAAATGAATACCCGTTTACAAGTTGAGCATCGAGTCTCTGAGTTAATAACCGGTGTGGACTTGGTGGCCTGGCAAATCAAAGTGGCACAAGGTGAAAAAGTGCCATTAAAGCAAACTCAAATACATGCCAAAGGCCATGCGATTCAAGTGAGGTTATACGCAGAGGACCCACAAAACAATTATTTACCATCAACAGGTTTGTTAGAGCTGGTTAAACTCAAAAAAGAAATCAATACTTTGGTGGACTCTGGTGTGAGAACCAGTGACTCTGTCACCATTCATTATGACCCCATGATTGCTAAGTTGGTGGTTTGGGCCAAAGATCGGAACTTGTGTATTAAAACAATGCAGCGTATTTTGAATGAAAGTGCCATTTTTGGCGTTAAAACCAATGTGGCTTTTTTATCAAAACTATTGGCTACAAAATCTTTTAAAAGGCATCAGATTTTCACCAATACTTTAGATAATGGTGATTTGGATTTATCACATAACTTGATACCAGAAGTGGTGGCGATTTGTGCACATCATTTGTTAAGTAAAGAAAGTGAATCCGGTGTATGGGGAAACAACAATGGTTGGCGTATCCAGGGAGTACAGGCATTGCAATTACAGTTTTTATATCAAGGTGAAAACGTAATGCACGAAATAACAAAAGAAGGGAGCAGTTATTTAGTGGATGGACAATACCATTACACGCCACAAGCCAGTGATTTATGCCATCAACATCGACACCATATACAAGTAATTCATAATGACCAAAGGTACGAGTTAACGTTGCCTGATCATGAAGCTCAAACTTTTAAATCCAACGCAGATGCAATTTATGCTCCCATGCCTGGTAAAATTATTGAGGTTAAAGTAAAGCAAGGTGACCAAGTGAAAACTGGTCAGACCTTAGCAGTGATGGAAGCCATGAAGATGGAGTTGGAACTTAAAGTAGAGCGTGATGCCACCATTAAATCAGTGGCATACCAAGTGGCTGACCAGGTTAAAGCGGATGAAATGCTGATCGAACTGGAGTCTGAATGAGTTATCCAACATCTGTTAAAATCGTTGAAGTCTCAGCCAGAGATGGTTTGCAAAATGAAAAGGAAATTATTTCAGTCAGCGATAAATTAAATCTGATCAATGGTTTACGCCAAGCGGGAGTTAAACACATTGAAGTGACAGGTTTTGTATCTCCAAAGTGGGTACCACAATTAGCCGACGCCAAAGAAGTTTGTGCTGCCTTAAATACAAATGATGACACAGCCGATAGTCATGTGCAATATTCTGCCTTAACACCTAATCTTAAAGGCCTTGATGCTGCTATTGAATCGAATATCAAAGAAGTGGCCGTCTTTACAGCGGCATCAGAAACATTCAATCAAAAGAACATCAATTGTAGCATTGATGAATCATTTGCTCGATTTGAGCCGTTAATAGATAAAGCCATTGGATCAGGGATGAAAGTACGTGGTTATGTTTCATGTGTATTAGGTTGTCCCTATGAAGGTGATATTCATCCGGCTGTGGTGGCACAAGTCGCTAAAAGGTTGCATGCAATGGGGTGCTATGAGGTGTCATTAGGTGATACCATAGGGGTAGGTACGCCATTGGCAGCCAAGAAAATGTTCGATTTGTGTGCCGAACAAATTCCTACTGATCAACTCGCTTTACATTTTCATGATACTTATGGCCAAGCATTGGCCAATATTCATACTTGCTTACAATCAGGTGCTTCGGTCATTGATTCATCTGTGGCTGGAATCGGAGGTTGTCCCTATGCAAAAGGGGCAACGGGTAACGTCAGCACTGAAAATGTGGTGTATATGCTCAATGGAATGGGCATTGAAACTGGGATAGATTTAGGGGATTTGATCAAAGTTGGACAACAAATTTCAACAATTCTAGGCAGGTCTTCTCATAGCCAAGTGCTCAATGCCCTCTATGTATAATTAATTGCCAGTAGATTGAGCGTCATTAAATATAGCAACTGTTCGCTTATAATGCGTAAGAGGTGTTATTGATCATTGATTTCAGCAGTTGCTAACCGATAAATCATGTCTTCAAAATCAAACTCTGGCCAGTTATCTTGCATTTCAGTCAGTAATTGATCTGCGGCTTCAATCTTGCCTTGTTCTAAATAGCGGCCAAATTGTTCGTATTCTAGAGCCATCAGTGGATCCATGGTGCTGGGTTTAATGGTCCGTTTTTTTGCTTTTAACTCACCTAAAAGTAATTCTTTATTGGCTTGAAGAGATTCATGATCAATGGGTCTGCCGGTTATTGAGTGTTGTACTTCTTGCTCAATGATGGCTGATAAGTCGTTGTTTGCTGAAACAGCTTCAGATACAGGCGGGCTTGAAATCGCACGATTGACAGCAGTATTTTCATTGGGTTTAAACGCTTCCATTTCCATGGTATCTGATTCAACACCAGCATCATCTGCAACCGATTCAGATTTGAGTTTTGGGCCAATACTGGGTCTAGGCTTCGGTTCAATTGTTTGTATTTGACCTAAATCTGAAGTTAATTCTTGGTTTTGAGTTAACAGCCAAATCAAAGGTAATACCATGACCACTGAAGCTGCTGCTAACCAGGGTCGCCAGTTTTTTGCGGTATGCGTTGATACTTGTTGGCCTTCATTTGATAAGGATTGTTCAGCATGTTGTAAGATCACATCATCCAAGGCCTTTGGAGGTTGTTCTTGATTGGCTTGCTGATACAAATCGTTCAGTATTTTATCTTCATCTGTATGATTCATTTGAAGCGCTCCAAAGCCATTTTGATTTTCTGTACTGCGTAACGGTATTGGCTTTTTATTTGTTCATGAGGTTGCGAGGTGATCTGGGCTATTTCTTTTATGCTTAAACCACTCTCTTGTTTTAAAACAAAAGTTTGTCTTTGATTAGGTGGCAGTAATGAAATGGAATGATTGAGTTCCTTAGCTATTTGTTTGGCTTCAAATTCATTTTCTGGTTGTTTGATGTTAGGGTCAATAACTGCTGTCTCTGTACTTGAGTCTAGACGGGTCAGTTCTGCCATTCGACCGGTTTTTCTGAATTGATCAATCATCAACCTTCTTGCAATGGTGTATACCCAGGTGGTGAATTTTTTATTGTGGTCATACTGATGCTTATTATTGATGATTTTAAACCACAACTCTTGAAACACTTCTTTCGCATCTTGTTCATTATTTATGGATTTTTTAATAAACCGAAAGAGGGGGCCTTTGTGTCTTTGATACAAAGCCTCAAAGGCCCGTTGCTGTTGCGCATTACCAGGTGTTCTGAAAATAGTCATCAGCTGTTCATCTGTTGATAGTTCATAATTAGCATGATCAGTCATTCAGTTATTTTATGTTACTGCTACTAATTAGCCAAGCCTTTGGCCAGAGAAACTAATTGTAAAAACTCTCCTCTGTAGCCAAATTGATCTTGTCCTTTAGAATTTCGAGCAAGTGTTAAGATGTCATCGTAACCAAATG
>CALDFB010000047.1 GCA_937942365.1 uncultured Marinicella sp.
GGAACAAATGATGGAAGATCAAAATAAAATGACGATCAAGGCTGATCAAATCGATTATCAAAAAAATGCTGAAAAAGTATTTTTAACAGGTGATGTTAAGATCACCAGTTCCATTGGTATAACCACCGGAGAGAATTTGGAGTTTAATCTGAAAACTCAAGAAATTATTTCAGTAGGCGAAGGGCAGCAACCATTTAAAATGGAAATAGATCAGAATAATGATTGAAGCCATTGACATCGCTAAGAGTTATCAAAAACGTCAAGTCATATCTTCGGTATCTTTCAAAGTAGAGCAGGGAGAAGTGGTCGGTTTGTTAGGCCCTAATGGTGCTGGTAAAACAACTTGTTTTTATATGGTGGTTGGTCTTGTGCCGGTAGATAATGGTCAAATAATTATTGATGATATCAATGCTTCAGCTTACGGTATGCACGAACGCGCTAGACTGGGGGTTGGTTACTTACCTCAAGAAGCTTCGGTTTTTCGTAAATTAAGTGTCAAAGATAATATCATGGCAGTGCTTGAACTCAGAAAAGACTTGGGTCGAGCCGCATGTGCCAATAAATGCCTTGAGTTGATGGAAGAACTCAACATCGAACATGTGAAAAATCAACTGGGAATCAGCTTATCCGGTGGAGAACGTCGTCGCGTTGAAATTGCACGTTCATTGGCGATGGAACCCAAATACATCCTACTGGATGAACCTTTTGCTGGTGTTGACCCCGTTTCTGTTATAGATATACAAAAAATAGTTTATCACCTTAAAAGTAAAAATATTGGGGTGTTAATCACCGACCACAATGTTCGTGAGACATTGGGGATTTGTGACCGAGCTTACATACTTAATGATGGTCACATGTTGACAGAGGGAAAGCCAGAGCAAATAATCAGTAATGCGGATGTGAAACGAGTTTATTTGGGTCAGGATTTTTCAATGTAAAATAATGGATAATAGTTGAATTTTAATTGAGGCTTGGTTATATTAATCATTAAGGAGAGCAATGAAACATAATATTCAATATCAAACGCTAAATATCAACTTCAAAAAAACCTTGTTATGTGCTTATTTTCTTGCCTTTAGAATCAAGAAGACCCTTCAAAATTCAATTCACCATTTTATCACCCAAGTTTTATTACCACAAAAGCTGAATATGTCGGTTGTGATTGGTTTTAAGGTGCTGGACGTTGATGAAATGTTCCATAAACTTGAGTCATGATACTCAAAAAATGAGGTTAGTCATATGCAATTAACTATCACCGGACACCAACTAGAAGTCACTGAAGCCATCAAAGAATATATTGAGAACAAATTTGAGCGCATCAAAAGACATTTTGATCAGGTTTTAAATGCGCATGTAATCATCAGCGTAGAAAAAGTCAGGCATAAGTCAGAAGCGACTATGCACATTGGTGGAAGAGATTTTTTTGCAGATTCAACAGAAGATCATTTATACAAGTCGATTGATTTGTTAGTTGATAAACTAGACAAACAAATCAGGCGACATAAAGATAAGATGACCAATCATCACAGGGATGAGGCCATCAAATTAAATCAGGCCAGTTTCTGATTTAAAGTCAGTTTTTTGGATATAACAGGCAGGCTTAACCATATGATGTTAAGCCTTTTTTATGAGTGTTATTGTATGCAATCTAAACCAGAGTTGTGGTAAATAGGATAGATGATAGTTTGAAATGCCAGTATTATTGATTGTAAATCGCTATATATTAAGCGTTGGATTAACTTTATGAAGATTATCGATTTGTTAGAAGAAGATAAGATGGTTCTTAACCATCACTTCATCAGTAAAAAGCGCTTGTTTGAGGCGATGGCTGGTTTGCTATCTAAGAACGATGCAGAAAGCTTAGATATTTACCACAGTTTGGTCGAACGTGAAAAACTTGGAAACACTTCTCTGGGTAATGGAGTGGCATTACCTCATGGCAAATGTTTGCCTGATAATGACATCAGAGCATGTGTAATAAAAATGTCTCATGCTGCTGATTATGAAGGTATAGATAATGTTCCAGTTAATGTGGTAATTGGAATCGCATTTCCACTTGAAACCAACGATTCGCATCAAGATTTGATGACAGAAACTGCTTTTTTATTTCGTCAGCATCGTTTGTATAAAAATATCCTACAGGCGAAAAGCAAAGAACAAATTACAGAAGAAATTTTAAAAGGTTTTCAATTATGCAACAATTGGTCATAGTTACTGGACTCTCTGGTGCCGGTAAAACGGTGGTTTTGCGTTCTCTTGAGGATATGGAATTCTACTGTGTTGATAACTTACCTGTTAACATGTTAGATCAATTGACGAAAAATATCATTGCTGATTCAGAATTTTACCCTCAGGTAGCCGTTGGCATTGATATACGCAGCAAAAGCCAAGATATGAGTGTTTTTAATGATTTAATAGCTTCAATTGATCAAAAAAAATTGGTGGTAAAAACTATATTTTTATCAGCAGATAAAAAAACCATTTTAAAGCGTTATTCTGAAACCAGGCGCAGACACCCACTTTCTACCGCTCAACATAAATACAGCTTAACCGAAGCCATAAAACTAGAAAGTGAGATGATGAGTAAATTCAAATTAAACGCTGATTTAATCATCGACACCTCTCAGTTAAAAATACAACAGTTGAAACAACAAATATGGCAAATAATGAGTCAACCCAATGACCATGTATCAGTGATAATCAAATCATTTGCGTTTAAGCGGGGTGTTCCATTTGATGCTGACTTTGTATTTGATGCAAGGTGCTTACCTAACCCTTATTGGCAGCCTGATTTACGAGCACTTACTGGGCAAGACGATCAGGTGAAAGTATTTCTAGAAAAGGAAGAAATGGTTCAAGAATTTTTAAAGGATTTAAGTTACTTCGCAAAAAAGTGGATCAATCAATTTGAGGCCAACGATAGAAGCTATATCACAATAGCTATTGGTTGTACTGGTGGACAACACCGTTCGGTTTATTTAGTTGAAGCATTACATGCTTTTTTAGAAAAGAAAATGATTAAAAATATGGTGCAACACCGCGAACTTTATCAAGAACAATCATAACTTACTATAAAAAATAAAATCGTACGCAACTTCTGTATTATTGGCGGAAATTGGATTGTTGGTCAGGCGATTTATTTGCCATGCAGACCAATCAATATCTGGAAAATAAGTGTCCCCTTCAAAGCTACTGTGAATTTTAGTGATGATTAAATGTGTGGCTTTACTCAGCATCAAATGATAAATTTTCGCACCACCAATTACCATCAGATCAGTTACCTGATCTAACATATCTAAAGAATGTATCACATCAAAACCCTTGCGCTTAAATGATTGATTGTGGGTCAGTACTACATTACGCCTTTTGGGTAAAACGAAAGGTAAAGATTCACATGTTTTACGGCCCATTAATATGGTTTT
>CALDFB010000048.1 GCA_937942365.1 uncultured Marinicella sp.
TCAAAATCACCACCGCTGGTCATTTCTGTGTCAGCAAAAGGTAAGCCTGAATCAAAGAAATTGTCTGCGGCAGGAAAGCCTAGGTTGGTTATGATTTGAATAAATAAACCATAACCAAGTCTAAACGAAGTCACATAATCACTGTAACCCGTTCCAGTAAAATCATATTGTGCTTTTGTACAGTTACCCAACAGATCTGAAGCGGGTAGCAGAGTTAATGGTAGTGTAGGGAGTTCAAAAGTCGACTTGAAGATTAAGTCTGAACTGCCTTCATCAATTATTATCTCAGCTGACTGAACCGACCCTAAATCACCTAAAGCGTCATCTCTGATGGTTAGTACCCAGGTGCCGTGAGATTGTGTTGGTGTTAGGCCAGAAAATGCACCATTAAGCCGTGTGGTACAGCCGCCAAAGTTGTTGTTTTCATTGCCTGCGGTACTGGTTCTGTATGAACTTGTCGGAATAATTTCATCACCTAGCATAGCTGCTTCGGACCATAAATCAAGCCCTGCTTGGTCATTGAATGTATACAATCCTGACAAATTTGAAAGGGCTCCAAAGGGAGTGTTTAAACGATTTTTTCCGACATCAGAAAACAACACCAAATGCGCTATGGCATCAGGTGCGGTTAATGTTGCAGTTAGATCACCAATAAACGTATGCTCTATCCCCAACTCAACTGAGAGTGATTCAATACTGCCTTTTAGGCCATTGACTTCTATTGGTATCTCTATACCGATAGAATTATCATCTGGAATATCCAAAGGTGTTGGAATATCTGCTGAAAAGACAGTGCTATTTCCTCCGCTTTTAACAACTGTGTTGTTTGATTTAACATTTATGGACCAAGGATCAAACAAAACTTCCGCTTGACTGGTACTGAAAAAGCACAGCAGTAAAAATATGGTTTTTAATAAATGGTTTAAGTTCATTAAACTCTCCTGATAGATACAATAATGACATCAATTGTAGGAGTTACCTGGGTTTTCACTGTTGTACTATCCTCTCAAATGTTTGTAATATTCTTTCATTTCAGTTGTTTTTTTGTTGATAAATGGTTAAAGCGTGCATCCACAAGGGGCACGCCTTTCGGGTTATTCAGTATTTTTTAATTTTCAATATGTTAAGAATATAAATCTGTCATGTGTGATGATGTATGGTTAACAGAACGGCTGTAGGGTGTACCCCTTGTGGGTACCCTTTTTGTATAAACGATGATTAATCTGCTGATCTAAAAGCCCCAAAAAAACGCACAGTTATCTGTGCGGTTTTAATGTCAATACCATCCCCATCGCAGTCGCTTGTGATGGGGATGTACTTGAAACGGTTATATTTATTCAATGCACTACACTACACTAGCTATCAGCGAACTCTCGACGCCGCAAGTGGCTGGTCAGTTGAAACGGGGTTTTTAGGTGATACCTGTAAAAGAATGAGTGGATCAGTACTTGGGCTGATGATGAAGCGAATACCCTTGGCATCTGTATTTGGCCGCCAAACGCCAAAATCATCAATCCCATCCCCATCATAATCTCCAGTTAATGGGGTATCGGTGGGGTCAACTCCCAAAAACATAGCTCTATCCAAAGAGAAAGAACTGTTGGTATCAAGGTCAACCTCAAAAACAAAAGCGTCGTCGCCAGGCACATCTACTACAAAAGTGCCAATGCCCGCCGTGCCAGTACTCAAGAAAGTGCCTGGTAACTGTCGTACCCTGGAGTTCCACCGAGCAGTATTTGTACCAATTATGAATGAGCCATCGATACCACTAAACACGGTGCCAATTTGATCACTATTACCCAATTGATCATTAATCATGGCCAAAATATCTGCATGTCCATCACCATTGTGGTCAAATCCGCCAGCCATTCGATAATTAGATTTGGGCCCTGGACCGATAAGAAACTGTAAAGGATTCCCTAGATCAGATGACCGTATAGCAAAAAAGCCCACTTGACCATCTGCTTCAAATGCAAACCCCAAATCATCTAATCCATCATCATCGTAATCACCAAATTGAAAATCAGTGATACCAGGAGCGGCAAGCACGCTTATCCAGGAATCATTCGGGCGACTCGATCTGCGAATCAGATAAGCAATCGGAAAATCTGGATTTTTTGATGCAGTTGCAAAAACTAAATCTGTTATTCCATCTCCATCAAAGTCACCTCCGCTGGTCACAGTGGTCGAATCAAATGGTAACTCGGTAAAAATTAATTCACTTGTCGTTGGTACAAAAAGACCATAATTTGTATCGTTTTGAACAACTAATTTTTCAAAGTCATTCTCCCACGATGTGACATAATCACTCAGACCATTTCCAGAGAGATCAAATTGAGCCTTTTTACAGCTGTTCAATACATCAGAAGCAGGAAGCGCACCAAGAGGTACAAATTGGCGAACTTCAAAACTGCTTTGAAAGATGCGATCATCCAGCGCCGTATCTGCCATAATAGCGGCTGAAAAGACTTGTCCAACAGCCCCGACATCATTGTCGGAAATTGTCAGCGTCCAAACACCATTACTCTGCTCGGGTGTCAACCCACCAAAAGCACCATTTAATCGGGTTGTACACCCTCCAATATCACTTAAACCTGTTCCTCCTGTACTCGTGCGATAGAGACCTGCTGGTACTGTGCCATCTAGATTTTCTGCCGCACTTGTCCACAAATTACCCATGTATTGATCATCAAATAGATAAGTTCCATTTAAATTAGATCTAAAACCTAAACCATTGCCAGCATTATCGGTTGTCAATCCCACTCGTGAAAACATGACTAGCTGAGCAACGCCTTCAGGGGATGTCAATGTAGCAGAGAGATCTCCAATGTAGGAATGTTCAATCCCTAACTCAATGGTCACCCGCGTTAAAGTTCCAGAAAATAGCCCGGTTGTATCTATCTCGATAACAACCCCATTCGGGTCATTATCCGGTATGTCAACCGGAAACCCACCTTGGGCATTGACCATGACCTGAGCAGTTGTCTGTTCTGTCAAGGATGTTTGTATTAACTGATTAGTCTGATCTAATGCCAAAATAACTTCAGATTTTACTTGCCCTCCAAGGAACAAAATCACGATAAACGTAAAGACCAAAACATTACTTTTCAATTGGTGAAGTAACATACACATTCTCCTAAAAAAATAAATATATGACATCAATTGTAGGAGTTACCTGGGTTTTCACTGTTGTAATATCCTCGCAAATATTTGTAATATCCTCTCATTTGGGTTGTTTTTGCTGAAAAGAAGTCGAAATAATTTTGAGTCAACGAATCATGAGAGAATTTGATCTTTGGGATAAAACTACACAGGGGCAAAAAGCGGGTACCCACAAGGGTCACGTCCTACGGGTTTGATTTTGATGTTGTTTAATGAAAGACGGGTACCCACAAGGGGCACGCCTTACGGGTTTGATTTGTATGTTGTTTAATGAAAAGCGGATACCCACAAGGGGCACGCCCTACGGGTTTGATTTGGATGTTGTTTAATGAAAGGCGGGTACCCACAAGGGATACGCCCTACGGGTTATATTGCCTGAATTCCATTTGTAAGTGCAACGATTTAGAAGTTGCATAAAAAAAGTAAGATGCGTATCGTTGCACTTGCTTAAAATTACAAAGGAGAATTCAGGTTATGAATCACTCATATACGCACCTTACAGGTGAAGAACGATA
>CALDFB010000049.1 GCA_937942365.1 uncultured Marinicella sp.
CACCCTCAATCGCATGATAAAAACCTTTGGCATCAATTTAGATGAAGCCATATCAAAAGACTACGATGATTACCCTCACTTTAATGCTTTCTTCACGCGTGAATTAAAACCTGAGGCCAGGCCTATTGATATGGCCAAAGAAAGCTTGATATCACCAGTAGATGGCGTGGTTTCTCAAATGGGATCAATTGCACATGATCAGATTTTCCAAGCCAAAGGACATCATTACACCATAGCAGACTTATTGGCAGATGACCTGACTGATAAATACCATGATGGCCTGTTTATGACCATTTATTTATCACCCAAAGATTATCACCGTTTGCATGCACCTATAGATTGCGAAATCAAATCCATGCGACACATACCTGGCAGATTATTCAGTGTCGCAGAATGGACCACACAGAAAATACCTCGGCTATTTGCCAGAAACGAGCGCCTAGTCAATCATTTACAAACTCCAGTTGGGCCAGTTGCTTATATTTATGTAGGCGCTATTTTAGTGTCAAGTATAGAAACTGTCAGTAATGGCGTGATAACCCCACCCTATGCCAATGACGTTACCGACATTTTAGTACAGGGCCAAAGTCAATATAAAAAAGGTGAAGAAATGGGCCGTTTTAATATGGGATCTACAGTCATTATGCTGTTTCCCAAAGACGCAGTCAGTTTTAATCAAGACTTAAAGGCTGGCTCTGAGCTAAAACTAGGTGAAAAAATAGGCACATTAAAAGGAATTTTCAATGAAATCGAAGGTCAATAGCAGCATGAATAAGATATATACTCTGGCAGCTTTGCTTGTCCATCACTTTTTCTGGGCACCTGAAAGTAATGCTCAGCAAAATAATGACGGGTTGTTGCCTGAAGCAAACCGTGATTTTCAATTTGATTACACTGACCTTCTACCTGTTAAATTTGAATCCTTTGCCGCTGCTGCCGAATGGGCAGATGTAGTTGCAGTTGCACAAGTGATTAATGTTGACTATGAACAAACTCGTGAAATCAACGCCAAAGGGCAAGCCTTCTTGAATGTTCATGTGCCTTATAAAGGCACCAAAAAAAATGAACTACTGATCGTCAGTAGCAAAGGTTTTGAGCCTCACACCTGTTACTATCCCGACCGAATTGGAGAAGGCGAACGTTTTTTGGTGTTCTTAAAAAAATCAATTAACGAGGGTGAATACCACGGATTCAATCCATACTGCCAGCTACAAGTCCTGTTAACCGAGACAGGTGAATATGCTTTAAGATACCCTTTAACACTTGATTTCGAAATCGATGCAGACTTAATCAAGACCATCTCATTTAACGACCCCAATGCCAGGATTGATGCCACTGAATGGACAGGCATCAGCCGAGAACAACATCAAAATGATTTTGGCAGTGTACTGAGTGAAGATGAGGACATGTTTCAAAAATATTACTACCTCACATATACCCAAGGTATCCTAATATATCAAATTCGAAAATTGTTAAAATTAAGCCCCATAGCTCGAATCAGTTCCAAGCAAATGTAACATACAACCAATGCACTCCATAGTATTCTGAATACATAATAATGATGTACTGTTCACACTTTATTAATTAACCGCTAGGTATCATCTAAATTCTTTCAAAATATAAAAACAACTATGAAGAATATTGCGATATCACTGTTAATTTTATTATTTCTGGCTTCCTGCACCACCTCAGACCCATACACTGGAGAGAATAAAATCAGGAAAAGTGTTAAATATGGAGCTGCTGGAGCCGTTGTTTGTGGCTTGATTGGAGCCACCAGAAACTCTAAAAGCGCTCGCAATGCTGCTGCCGGTTGTGCCGCCATTGGTGCAGGAGTCGGCGCTTATATGGATCACCAAGAAGCTGAACTGCGACGAGAATTACGAGGAACTGGTGTACAAGTGGCTCGAGATGGTGATCAAATACAACTCATCATGCCCAGCAACATCACTTTTAACTCAGCTCAATACAACATTAAAAGCAGCTTTTATCCCAGTTTAAACTCAGTGGCCAAGGTCCTTTATAAATACAAAGACACCAACCTTGATGTGATTGGTCATACTGATTCTGTAGGTGGAGATTCTTACAACCGGGATCTATCATATAAACGGGCCTATTCAGTCGCAGACTACCTCGCTGCTCAAGGCATTCCTGGTTCTCGACTTTCACCATTAGGACTGGGAGAGTCCCAGCCCATCGCAAATAATAACAGTGAAGCTGGTCGCAGTAAAAATCGTCGCGTTGAACTCTATATTACTGCTGTTCAATAATACTTTTATTGATGCCATTGATCATGACCCAATCAGTTGCAAATTGATTGGGTAGCTTCTTTCCTTACTTATTCACTCACCAACACTTCACAACGATATGATGTATTTAAGTGTGATGAGTTATCCAAAGTCATGTTTTTTAAGAGCTTTGGCAACACAGATTGCATTTTTTTGAATAAGCCCCAAGGTGGATTAATGACCCACATGCCCGATGCGGTCATCCCTTTTTCATCACTGTCATCACTTAAACCCAGTTCAAAACGTTGTATATCTGGGATTCCACTTTTATATAAAATGTTGTCAATTTGTTTGATTCGAGCTCTATCAACCACCGGATACCAAATGGCATATATCCCAGTAGCAAATTTTTTATGTGCTTTGATGATTGTATCTATCATGCTTTGATATTCTGACTTCACTTCATACGAAGGATCTATCAATACCAAAGCTCGCCTTGAAAACGGTGGTAATATGCGAAGCAAGCCCGCGTAACCATCTTTTTCATGCAAATTAATTTGAGCTTTAAACAAAGTATTGGAAGCAGTTAGTTTTTCAAGTAGTTTAAAGTCTTTGTTATGCATTTCATGCAAATGTGCCTTGTCTACTGCCCTCATCATGCTTAAAGCAAAGTATGGAGAACCTGGATACTGCTGCAACTGACCTGTGTTCTGATTAACTGATTCAAGCACTTCGAAATATTTCGCCAACTCAGGATACTCCAACGAATTTAATAAACCTATACCTTGTTTAAACTCCGACAATTTACGTGCCTCGTAGGAGTTTAAATCATACATACCGGCTCCAGCATGGGTATCAATGTAATCAAATGGTTTGTCTTTTTTAAGCAGATGAGCGGTGATTTCAACCAGCACAATGTGTTTGAGCACATCGGCAAAATTACCCGCATGAAAAGCGTGTCTATAACTGAGCATCAGTATTCCTTATTTTTATTATTATTCATGATTATCAACATAATCTAGTATGTCTCCTGGTTTGCAATCCAATACACTACAAATAGAATTCAAAGTATTGAACCTTACACCTTTTACTTTGCCTTTTTTCAGCAAAGACAGATTATTCAGCGATATCCCAACTTGCTCTGATAGTTCAGTTAACGACATTTTTCGCTTCGCCAACATCACATCTAAATTGACTATGATTGGCATCAGACTATTGAATCACTGTCTTGTTTCAAACGACAACCTTCTCTAAAAACTAAAGCCAGTACATATACACATGCCGCGCAGTAAACCAATACCAATGAATGTTTATTATGAAGTAACATTTGGTATTCACTCAATTGAAAGTCTTTAAAAGTGATTATCAATGTCCAAATACTGCTTACAAACTCGCCCTTGGCCAGTCCTACATAATTCATGATATACCAATGATGCAGAAAAGAATAAGTCAAACTATATCCAAACATCAACAACAGTAACAGGGCAATATATTTCAATCGATGGTAGCTTTTAACGGTAAAAGGTTGTCCATTTTCTACACTGTAAAAAATATGACGTAGAAAGTGAGCAATAAAAACAACAATTAATAATTTTACATATAACAGAACCAAGTAAATTAAACTGTAGTGCGGCCAATCTGATGATGAAAACCTGATCTCACCACGGTTAATCATAGATGTACTACGACTGTTCAACTCAATAGGTAGTAAAGTTGCAATCTCTATGTTATAAGGCACTACTTTGTTTATAGCAGTAGATACTGGCCAGCTGTTAACTCTGCTTAGGGATTCATCAGTAAAGATAAGTGTCACTGTAGTACCTAAAGTACCGATCACAGCAAGATAAAAGAATACATCTGCAAGAACTCGTAATAAATAAGCAACAGTACTGCGTTGGTTTTTTTGATTGTTTTTTGAACTGCTCACAAGTGGTTCTGCATAATAAAAAACCCAATCATACAAAACAAATCCATGTTTTACAAATTATATTCACTGTTTTACGATGATTTAACAACTCAAAACATGTAATAAAGCCAAGTAAAAACTTGGCTTTAGATCTATTTCAAAAATGATTTGTTTACTTAAAGACTTCAGCTATATCAATTACATCAACATCGGCTGCTTTCAGATTTAATTTATAATCTTGAATGACAATATCTTCAGCCAGTAGGCTTGCTGGCTTTTCTGAATTGTAGGTCATGGCTGAAGTGGTTTCATTCACCAATCGGTCTCTCATGCCCTTACCATCATTAGTTATAAAGACAAATTGCATGTCATTTGTCTGTAGGTGTTTCTTGATCACTGAGTTAACTTTTTCAACAGTTAATCCATTCAGTTCATTTTTCACCAAATCGACAAAATTCTCAGTACCATAGAAGTCACTGTCCATCTGATAACCTAACACTCGGTCTTGACCTTTTAACAATAACCCAGCATATTTACTTAAAAACGCTTTGGTGGCAGTAAACTGCTCTTCAGTTAAGCCATTTTCAATCAGCTTTTCCAATTCATACATGGCTGTCCTGGTGGCAAAATGGGCATCTGTATTGGTGCGTAAAGGTCGAAGCCACACCTGAAAAATTTGCTCTGAACGGCCTAAATTAGCACCCGGTTGGGTTCTGTACATACCTGCAGGAAAATATTCTATGTATGCATAATCACCATAATTCATGCCACGCGCTTCGCGAATTCGCTGATATAGAAATGAATTCGAATTTCTGTGCTCACCGAGAAAAGAACGCACCAACCACAAAGCAGCCCAATCTGGATGGGAGCGATTAACTTCGATCGGAAAACCAAAAGAAACGGCCGTAGGCATGGTCTGCTTTTCAACGATGGTTACATGACGTCCAGATAAGTCTGGGGCCGGGCCAATAGCCACTTTCTGGGCTCCGGTTTGAGTCAATTCATTGGTGATGCGATCTAACATCAATTGTTTCAGCTGAGGTGCTAAATTTCCCGTGATGCCCACATTCAAGTTTACTTGGGTTAATTGTTCACGATAAAAAGCCTTAACGTCTTCTAAAGTGATGTTTTCAAGATCGCTTACATGGCCTAAATTCAAGGATTCGTACGCATGACCTGGATAAAGTTTTTGATACAACACTTCTTTACCCAATTCTTCATCATTGTTTTGCTTCAGATCGGTTTGAATGTTATTAATTTGCTGGGTTTTCAAACGTTTAAAATCATCTTCTCTGAATCCGGGGTTCAGTAGACTTTCTAACACCAAATCCAACCATTGACCGGCTTTTTCACGGTGTACACGCCCAGACATTGAAATCATTTCTTTGTCTACACTTGAAGCAAAATAGGCAGCCATTGGCAGCATCGCTTTTTGAATATCCTTGATGGACTTGCTGGCCGAACCACCATTGGTTAACATAGATGCCGTTAAAGCTGCCAAGCCTTTCTTACCCACGGGGTCTTGTGCCGCACCGGTATTGAAAAGGAAATTAACATCCACGATATCGCTTGAATTACTGTTATCTGTGATTTGGTATTGAGCCAATTTGGGTTGAATGGCTGCTGTCACTTTTTCAGCTATACTAAAATCATTGCTGATACTGTCTATAGCATCAGCTTGCGCCAAAGTTACCATGATGCGGCCATCGTCAACCAGGTATTTATTCGCTGCCCATTTGACATCGGCTGCCGTTATCGCATCTAATTGGACATACTGTTGATTGATAAACTCAGGATCTCTGTTGTATTGCACGACTGAAGCCAACATATCACCAATGGCTTCTGAATTATCCAAAGAGTTGGCAAAACCATAACGCGCTGCAGATTTAATGTCATCTAACTTATTTTCATCAGCTGTGCTTGATCGAGCTTTGACAATGGTATCTAATAAAGCCTTTTGAACTTCAGCATAGTGTTCTTGGTCAGTCAGGCGCGCTAAAATATAGATTAGTCCAGGGTCTTTACTGTCTGGTGTGTAGAAAAATACCGCATCAGCTAATTGTCTAGAAACCACTAAATCCTGATAAACATCAGAGTTTTGTCCAAAATACACCTCTCCTAACATGTCAATGGCTGACTTGTCTTTAACGGTTGGGTCGACTGCAGCACCTCTGAACACCAATCCCAACATCGGCAAAGTTTCTGATTCCCATTCAATGTGAAGTGATTGGGTACCTTTTGCTGCAGGCTCTACAGGAATATCTACGTTATAATCACCTCGTTCCCAATCGCCAAAATACTTTTCAACCAAAGTATGGGTATGCTCCACATCAATATCACCCACCACAATCACTGCTGCTTTTTCAGGGCGATACCAACGATCAAAAAACTCATAGGAATATTCAAGTTGATTGGGCATGTCTTCAATGTCTTCCAGAAAACCCATGGTGGTATGACGGTATGTATGTCTCTTAAATGCATTTTTTCTGACGGTTTCGAATAACTTACTGAAGGGACTGGCACTGTTCTTTAAATATTCACCTTTAACTGCTAAAGCTTCTGTTTTAAATTGTGCCTCAGAATATTTGAGGTACTTAAAGCGATCGGCTTCCAACATTAACATACGTTCTAAATCCTCATTGATGAATGTCACATGATAATTGGTGTAATCATCGGTGGTGTAAGCGTTTTGATCCGCCCCTACTTCCTTTAACATAGCACCATACTCTTCTTGAGAGAAATTTTCTGTACCGCGAAACATCATGTGTTCAAAAAAATGGGCAAACCCAGATTTACCAGGTTCAACTTCATTTCTAGAACCAGTTTGTACTGGAACTTGTAAAGAAACCACACCCGGATAATCAGTCTTTACCACAATAACTTTTAAACCATTATCAAGCTCACGCATGTCATAAGCCTGAGTAAATACCCGTGAATCAGTGGCACTTTTTTTCGCAGGCATTCCTGAATCAGTTTGTTTTAACTGTTTAGGTGGCGTACAAGCCATCAATACAAGAAACAAGATCAGAGAAAAATATGTTTTCATTAACTACCTCAATTTTATAATGGACTAACAAATAATAGCCTAACGTTAGAATAGACTGACTTAACGTTGGATTTTAACGCAAATATCAAATCATAAACGCAACATGAATACAAAAGTTACAAGTTTCAATTAAATATAAAGCCAATTAACGCCCCACCCCAACTTATGTCACTTGAAATAATAAATGATTAGTTTTTAAATGAGAAATTATTAACACCAAAAATAAGTGATCAACACAACTTATGCAAAATACCCGTTTCCTGGCATTAAGAACCCAATGGTTTAGGTTGAAAGCCAAAGAATTTATCAAGCGCTATGCAGCTGGTTTGCTGCTTATCGCCATACTGCTTCCTGCAGTGGCTGTTGGCGATAATTTGAAGGTTTTTCTATTGGCATTAACTCAACCATTGTTAATAGTTAGTTCACCAACAGACTCTTTTTTACCGAAAGTTATATGGGGCATAACCCTATATTTAACATTTCTGGTTTGGGCCACCGTGCAGAAAAAAGCCATTGATGGTGGCGAATTTGCATACTACCTACACAGCTTACCGATGAGTTTTGGCACACACACTCGAACTAATGTGCTTATGATTCTGCTTGCCAATCATTTTTTATGGGTTTTTATGCTGTTTGGGCTTTACCATTTGGTATTGAGTGAAGCAGTTTACATCGTCCATATCACTCGTTATTTATTGATGATTACGCTATTAATCTCTGCTCAATACATGGTCGTTTTTTCACAACAAGACATCCAACTTAAAAGGCAAGGATTC
>CALDFB010000050.1 GCA_937942365.1 uncultured Marinicella sp.
ACTGATGCGACGAGACATATCGGCAAGTTTTTGTTGGATGATTTGATTTTCATTCAAACTGCGATCAAACAATATGCGTTCTTCAGTGTAATCCAGAACTTCTTGTAAACATGCTTGGGCAGAACCAATAGGTCCCCAAGAAATCCCGTATCTGGCATTAGATAAGCAGCTCAACGGACCTTTCAAACCCTTCACATTCGGCAACCGATTGGCATCAGGCACGCGAACATCGTCAAAAAACAATGCAGATGTAATTGAAGCACGCAAAGACATTTTTCTTTGTATCAGCTCAGTATCAAAGCCTGGCATTTCTTTTTCTACAATAAAACCTTGTATGCCCTCATCTGTTTGAGCCCACACAATGGCAATTCCTGCAATTGAACCATTAGTGATCCACATTTTTGAACCGTTGAGGATCCAATCACTACCATCTCTTTTCGCGTGTGTTTTCATTGATGCTGGATCAGATCCCGCATGAGCTTCAGTTAAACCGAAGCAGCCAATGATGTCCCCTTTAGCCATTGGTGGTAACCACTTTTGTTTCTGTTCCTCGCTACCAAAAGCATCAATTGGGAACATACACAATGAGCTTTGTACCGAAGCAAAACTTCTCAACCCACTGTCACCACGTTCTAATTCCTGACATATTAACCCATAGGAAGTATAATTTAATCCAGCACATTCATAGCCTTTAATGGTACTACCAAACAAGCCCAAATCAGCCATTTCTGGTATCAATTCCATAGGGAAATCATGGGCATCAAAAGCAGGGCCAATAATGGGTAGTATACGATCATCAACCCACCGACCTACGGATTCTTGCACCATCAGTTCTTCTTCTGATAACAGTGCTTTGATATTGAAAATGTCTAATTTGTCGATCTTTGACGACATAGCTGTTCCCGAAATTAAAAATAGAACATTATTTTACTCGACCCAGATTATAAGGGATAGTAGGCAGTGAAAATTTATAACGAATATTTAAAAATATATCACATAAAAAAAACCTCGAATATATTTTCTATATCGAGGCTTCCATCGTCCAAAGACTGATTTGTAAATGAATTCGATTCGCTTGGTTTTTTATTGTTTTTTATGCGCTACATTTTCTGCTTTTTCTTGACCAGTAAAAGCTAAGTATTTTGCTAATTCATCATCGTATTTCGTTCTTGTAGTGATTATTTCTGCAGTTTTATCTGAGATAAATTGTTTTTGAAATTTAATCTGGTCTTTGATTTGTTCAATTTGAGACATGAAGACATCTGACACCACTTCACCACTGCGCTCCTTATCAGCAGCTCTGCTCATCAAGTCCTTTTGGTTTTTCTCTTGGATGACCAAATTACTCTTCGCTGTTTCAATATTCCTCTCGATCGCTGAAATACGCTCTTGTTTCAAGCGTTTAATCTGATCAGCACTTGAATACGACATCAAAATTGCATTACGCTCTTTTTCCAGCCTTTCTGCCTCTATAGCTTCTTGTTTAGCTTGTTCTCTTTGTCGCTTAAATTCAGCTGCTTTGGCTTTTTTTTCTTCGTCAGTTAAATCACGTTCGACTTTTTCCTTGACCACACCTTGATCGTTTAGTGTTTCATGGGCATGCTTAATTTGGTCTGGTGGCAGTTTATCACTGTAGTGAACTTTGCCGTTTTCATCTACCCACTTATATAATTTGGCATTTAAAGAAAAACCGGTCATACATAAAACCAAAACACTCAATACATATATTTTTTTCATACTTCTTCTAACCTTTGCTGATTTGTTTCAGCAACCTTAATGTAAAATTAATAAAACCAGTCTGCTTTGATGGCTTTACATTGATTATAAACGTGTTGTCTTCATTTTTTTGTGTATCTCACAACAATATACTATTTCATTACTATATTTTATACATGATCAGACCAATTAATAACAGCAGAGTTTCTCAAGTTCAATATTGTTTACAATGTCTCACAATAACAGAACTATCTGCTGAACACGGCCATTGACTCTACATGCGAAGTATGTGGAAACATGTCCATCACTCCAGCTGATTCAAGGGTAAAACCCAGTTCATTAACCAACCTATCAGTGTCTCTGGCTAAACTGGCTGGATGACAAGAAACATACACCAATGTTTTGGCTGAAGTGGCTGCAATTAAAGGCAGTATTTCCCAGGCACCACTTCTGGGCGGGTCAATCAAAACTTTGGTATAAGGCTGTTGAAACCATTCACTTTTATCATGATCTTGAGTTAAATCTGCCGCGTAAAACTTAACGTTTTCTAATTCATTCAATGCTGCATTGTGTATGGCTCTATCGACTAACTGCTGATCACCTTCGACACCAATCACTTGGGCTGCTTTCATTGCCATAGGTAAGGTGAAGTTTCCTAATCCACAAAACAAATCAAGCACCACATCATCCTTACCCACATTCATTATTTGCATGGCTTGAATAATCATTTTTTCGTTCATTTTACGATTAACCTGAATAAAATCATTAGGCAAAAACTCGTAACGCAAACCATACTCAGGTAACTTAAAATCCAATGCGTTAACATATTCTTCTAAAGCCACCACTGTTTTAGGTCCTTTTGACTGGAGGTAAATTTGTAAGTCATGCTGTTGGGAAAATTGTTTAACTTGATCCAAATCTTCAGCGGTAAAGGGTTTCATGTGACGTATGATCAATGAAGTTGCACCATCTCCCATGGAACATTCAACTTGAGGAATAAATGTTTTGATCGTCATTTGTGCAAATAGGTCAGCCAGCGGTTGAAGTAAATCAGCCAACGACTTTTCCAATACTTCACAATGGTTCATATCTGCCACAAAACGCCCATTCTTTTCTCTGAAACCAACCAACATTTTATCTTTTGCTGTCACCCATTTCGCACTCAATCTGGCTCGACGGCGATAATTCCAATGAGAGTCAGATAATGGATCAATCCAGACTTTTGGTTTCACATGAGACATTTTATGAAAATTATTCTTTAAGGTATTGAACTTAAACTCAACTTGTTTTTCTTCATGCAAATGCATCATAGAACAACCATTACAAACGGTGTAAAATTCACACTTGGGTTCTACCCTGTCTTTTGAAGGCGTCAAAATTTCAACCGCCAAAGCTTCATTGTAATTTCTGGTTTTGCGATTGAGTTTTGCCATCACAACTTCACCAGGAAGTGCATTTTGCACAAACACCACTTTATCGTTCCACTTAGCAACACCACGCCCATCATGGGTCAAATCTTCAATGTTCATTTCAATGGGCTCTTGTGGTAGCTTAGCCCGAGATCTTCTTCTACCCATGCCTATATTTCCTTGGAACCAAGTTTAAAATTGATTTGACCATTATTTTTTAAGCCATTGACCGGCTGCATTTTGATAAGACCAACCTGCTTTGGCTTGTGCCATCCATTGTTTCACCCATGCAGTTCGTATTTGATCTTCCCATTCAGGGTGGTTGTTGGCAATAGCCACTTCACGGTACAAAGCATTTCTGTCTCTGTTCTCATCAGCAACTACTTTTTTAATGGCTTGTCGATCTTTCAAGCCCAACTTGCCTGCATCAATAATCTCAACCAAGCCTGTATTGGTAAAACCAATTACATTATTGTCTAAATGACCCCTGAGTGAATTGCTCATTCTGTCGATCATTTTTTTCTTTAAGCTCGTGATAGCAGGTGAAGATAAATTGATATCTGCTTGTGCATGTGCACTGGATATAAACCAATTAATCGGGTTCATATTAATGGCTATACTGCGCATAATAGCGCTGTCGATCAACCCAGTTTGATCATCTTGGTCATTTCCAACCTCTTCTCGGAGTACATCTTCAACGAATTCTTTAGCAGCAGATTCTACTTCCGCAGCCGGAAAATATACATTAATGGTGACGCATGCCGCAATAAATACGAACGAACCCACCAGCATAGATTTTGACCATTTATTCATCATAAAACCCTGTGATTTAAAATGGATTCATTATACAACGTGATAATTAATCTAAACTGAATCTTTTGTGATTTATTCACCCATCATAATTGGCATTTAATAGTCGACTGATGAACTCATCCCAGTTAATTGTCCGCACAAAGCCAACTATATTGATGTTCGGAATACCACCACCTTCTACTATTGTAAACTGGTTGTTTTGATTCTTAATACCTCCTATTTCACACACCGAATTATGTAATTTGCAACTCAGTTTAATTTTTTTATATCTAAAGTCATCAAAAAAACGAAGGAATGTCTTTGAAATAGCACCTTGTATACCACCCAAGGAGGATATATTATCGATGGCACGTTGACTGATGGTTTGTTTTATACCCTTCGTCTTAACAGTAAATACTTCTGCATCTAAACGATCTGTTTTCCAATTGGTAATTCTTAACCCATCAACCACGCCAGACAATTTACCTGTGATCAGCCCAAAACCAAACGTTTCTGTCAATAGGGATAAATCAAAACCATTAAATTTCACATCCGCTGCTATGACAGGAGCCACCCCAAACAGGCGTTCTAAAGACAGGTTATCGATCAACATATTGCCCTCAAAAACCTCTAAGTCCAGCGCACCTAAAAATTTAATAACTTGACCTTGTTTAACCATACCTGGTATGTCCCCACTGATACTGCCTGCCATGATTGGCCAACCCATCTTTTCAGTTATCAGCTTTAACGAAATGGGCAAAATGTTGGCATTCAAACTCATCTCAATAGACTCAGAAAACAATTCATCAAGTTTAAGTTGATCTAATTGAATTGCACCATTAAATACTGGAAAGCTTTGCGCACCAATCAACTCAAATTGATCTTGAGAAAAGTTAAACTGTATATTGGCTGTGTTAACGGGCAACCCTGCCAGTAACAAACCTTGCCAAGATAAGTTTGAATCGTCATTCGCTTGGCTTTGATGCCAATCTACCCGACCATTCAAAGCTTCTGCAGCAATTTTCCTGGGTTCATTAAGGAAATAATAGTCATTGAACATGATTAGCCATTGATCAAAAAAATCTGAGTTCGAAGTGGCAATTACTTCAAACTGACCTGACATATCGCTCTCACCAAAACCATAAATTCCTAAGACACTGCCTAAAATATGTTGATTAAAGTGATGACTGTCGAAAATCAATGCCCTCATACTGGGCTGGCTCCATTGCAATGAATTATTTAGGCTTGCCTTTGCCGATAACTTGAGAGATTGTTTATTGGTGAGTTCTGCCTCGATCAAATACCCAGTTGTTTGACTTTTAATTTGACCAGTGATGGATATGGGGTAGCCAGAAAAGTCAACATACAGTTCATTGAATAGCATTTCACCTGCATTCAACTGCAAATGGTAATTAAGTAACTGCTGCTCCATATCCAGTTCGAAATTTAATTTCCCAGCCAATGCTGCAACAATCACATCATCAGAGTATTCATAACTAAATTCACTGAATGTAATGTTGTCCGCTGTCTTCAATCCTAAATCATCTAAATCGAATAATAAATCACCATCAAAATTACCAACAGGTAATTCTGGCATTCTGGAATCAAGCTTCAGTGAATCAATTAAAGTTGCTAATTTCAAATGCTTAAGCTTGATTTCTCCTTTTCGACTCTCAGAAGACAGTGATACTGTTAACTGTTCATCTATACTGCTCACGTTCAATTGCCAAAAGGATTGGCCGAAATCAAACTTGCTGTCTAATTTTGATGTATAAACTGTATTGCCATAATCAAAGGACAACTTGGCACCATGGCATTGGTGTTTTGGATACAAAGTTAAACTTTGAGGGCATTGGTAGTTGATGCTTTTTATCAACACATCTTCTTGCCAAGTCAAAGAGTCCAGTAAAAGCTGAACACCTCCGGCTTCACTATTAATCGATAGCTCACCAAACTGCCAAACTGCTGAATTCTCACTTTTGATTGGCATCGCAATGCACATGAGTAAGAGCAAAGAAGATAATACAGGCTTACAACAAAGAACTTGCAATCTTTGTTTTTTCACTTTATTCTTTGCTGATAAGGACACAGGAGCTACCTTAATGGATAAACACCATATTCTAGTTGTTGATGACAACCACATCAATCGACTTTTTTTTCAATCATCACTTAAAAAGTTAAATACCCGAGTAAGCTTGGCTGAAAGCGGATTTGAGGCTGTGAAAATTTGCCGTCAACACAGTTTTGATTTGATTCTGATGGATATCAGAATGGATGGCATGGATGGAATTGAAGCTGCTCAAATCATCAAAGCTCTAGAAATACACCGCAACACACCTATATTAGCAGTTTCAGCTGAAAGGTTTGAATTTGAAAAACATTCAACATTTAAAAACAGCCTACTCAAACCTATCAGCCAACAAGACCTCAAACTCATTGTAGATTCTTACTTAACTGACCGAACAAAAGATCTTGTTATTTTTGATGAAAAATCAGCCTTAAAAATATCCCATGAAGATCAGAACATAGTCAAAAAACTCAGAAAATTATTGATTCAACAGTTGGCTGACGAATGGCAACAAATCAATTATTTATTCAAC
>CALDFB010000051.1 GCA_937942365.1 uncultured Marinicella sp.
CATCAGTCAATGCCAATGTCAGACTTTCTGTCACGTATTCTTTTGCCAGTTCTAACTGCAAATCTTGAAAATAGTACTTTGCCAGTTCGTACCATAAAAAGGCATTTTTTTTGTCACTCTTATTATCTTCATTTAATGCCTTTAGATAATAAGTCCAAGCCTTTTCTTTTTGATTGTTGCCTAAAAAAGAACTGGCCAAGTAAGTGAATATTTTGGTTTGATTACCTTTTTCCTGAAGTTCGTCTGTAATTTTTAATGAACGTTCAAAGCTTTCAATACTTAATGGGTATTGCTGGAGTCTGTTATAGGTAACGCCTATATTTTCTTCAATATGTGCTAAGTGGTGTTTTAGTGTGGGGGTGACAGGTTTGTGTTTTTGATACATATCCCTGGCTTTTAGGTAATATTCGAGTGCGCTGCGGTAATCTTCCAGTGAATTGTAAGTGTTGCCAATGCTGCTTAAAGTATTGGCAATTTCTTCGGGCTGCCCAAATTTGTGTTTATAAATCAGGCTTTCCCTGAAAAATGGCAGTGCGGTTTTATAGTTTTTCTGTTTTGAATAAACGATGCCAATGCCATTGAGGTTATAAGCAATGTATTGATTGTTATTTAAGTTCTTGCCAATTTTTAAAGCTGCTTGATAGTTTGACAAGGCGTTTTGATAATCTGCTGTTCTCATTTGAGTATTTGCCATGAGATACAGCCATTGATAGTTATTTTCTATTTGATTAGTGAAATCTGGGTAATTGGTTTTAATCAAGGATAGCTGGTCGGTTATACCCGCATAATCTTGTTGTCGATAAGCGATATGGTTCTGTCTGAACAAGGTGTTGGCTATTTTAAAATTATCTTGGGGTGATTCGTTGTTTAAAATGGTCAGCGCACGGTCACAATGTTCTCTGATTTGTCTGGCTTCTTTTTGGCTGTCTTTTTGATGGCACTCAAAGTAGTCAGAGGACTCTGATACATTTGAAACAAGCATAACTGCAAAGAGCAAGGTAAAGAGGGCAATTTGATGATTCATAGTTGATACCAGAATGAACTGGTTGTGGGTTGATGTTGAATTCAATACCTTACATTATAAGGATGATTGCACATAATATTCAACATTGGGATCATCCTTGGAGTGTTATATTTTAAAAATAAAAGCTTACAGAGACCTCTGCATAAGTCATGAATCAAGTCAAACCAAAAGTAGGGCCCTGAAGGCAAGTTTGAAAAGCTAACAACAGCGATAGAAAACTCACTTAAGGCGCCTACTGTCGGAAACAATAGCCAACGACCTAGTCGATTTTTATACTCAGTCTTCTTGTCTTCGACAAACCGACTAAGAAACAAATCTGGTCTATTACTGGCGTTTTCTGTCTCGCTTAAAGCGCCTTGGTGAACTTTAGCTTTTCAATTGCCTTAAGAGCCCTTGGCTTTTTTCAAAAGACCCAGACTTATGCAGAGGCCTCTTACAGATAAAATGAATTGATTACCCCTTTTGAACTTTTTTATTTCAACCTACCTATAATGAGCTTCAGCTGATATTGGAGGCTTTTAAGCAAACCCAAGTGCCACTGAATTATGTTAGTTGGATTGTTACAGAGCTAATAACCAATGTAGTGAAGATTCGACATCATTTGAATGTCTAGACGAACTTAATTCTTGTCGTGCCCAGTGTACGCCTTAAATAAGCGCATGGTTGCATGATTTAAGGTATTAATAGCTTCATAGCCATTGGTTTTAATAAAAGTTGTGACTACGGATTCATTGATTATAGAACATGCAATAAAAAGCCCAGATACTATATCCAGGCTTTCTCAAAATGCTCTTATGAGAAATTATTTTTTCAATAAATCTCTGATTTCTTTCAGCAAAACTTCTTCGTTAGATGGCTCTGGTGGCGCTTCTGGTGCTTCCTCTTCTTTCTTTTTCATGTTATTCATGGCTTTAACTACCATGAACACAGCTAATGCAATGATCAAAAAATCAATGGCTGTTTGTACAAAAGCCCCCCATTTAATGGTAACTGCTTCTGCGGTTGCTGTTGCTGGTTCTATTACATAGGCCAATTCTGAAAAGTCAACACCGCCTAACAGCATGCCAATTGGTGGCATCATGACGCCTCCTACAAAGGCAGAAACAATTTTTCCGAAAGCAGCACCAATGATGATACCCACTGCCATATCCATCACATTGCCTTTAACCGCAAATTCTTTAAACTCTGACATCATTCCCATAATTTTTCCTCTTTGTTAATATTGAGTTATTATTTTAAACATTAATAATGTGTTTGGGGTACATTAAATGTTAATTAAAGTCATAAAAAAGGCCGGTAAATTTACCAGCCTCTTTAAACTCAAATGATTACTTTACTTACAATGAGTAGTACATATCGAATTCAGCAGGGTGGGTGGCCATTCTGATGCGGTTAACTTCTTCCATCTTTAATTCAATGAATCCGTCAATTACGTCGTCAGTGAAAACACCACCTGCTTTTAAAAACTCACGGTCTTGGTCAAGTGCCTCTAAGGCTTGATCTAAGGAATGACAGACAGTTGGAATATCTTTGGCTTCCTCTGGTGGTAAATCATACAAGTCTTTATCCATCGCTGAACCTGGGTCAATTTTATTTTTAATGCCATCAAGGCCAGCCATCATCATCGCTGCAAACATCAAATAAGGATTGCCCATGGGATCACCAAACCTGACTTCAATGCGCCTAGCCTTTGGGTTGTTTACGAATGGAATACGCACAGAAGCCGATCGATTTCGCGCTGAGTAAGCCAGCATCACCGGTGCTTCAAATCCAGGCACCAATCTTTTGTATGAATTGGTTGATGAATTGGCAAAAGCGTTCAATGCACGTGCGTGTTTAAAAATTCCACCAATATAATGTAAGGCTGTTTCAGATAAACCACCATAACCGTCGCCAGTGAATAAGTTAGTGCCATCTTTGGTTAATGATTGATGAACATGCATACCGCTGCCATTATCACCCACCACAGGTTTAGGCATAAAGGTCGCCGTATAGCCATAATCGTGAGCTACGTTATGTACAGCATATTTCATCATCAATACTTCATCGGCCTTTTGGACCAAGGTGTTGAATTTAGCACCGATTTCACATTGTCCTGCCGTGCCCACTTCATGGTGGTGAACTTCAATCTCCATGCCCATATCTTCCATCACTTTACACATGGCTGAGCGTAAATCATTCAATGAATCCACTGGTGGGACAGGAAAATAACCGCCCTTGACGCGTGGTCTGTGACCTGAGTTTTCTTTGGCATCTGAGCCAGATTCCCAAGCACCTTCTCGTGAATAGATTTCATAGCGACAATCGTTGGCATCGTTTTTCCAGCTCACGCCATCAAAGACAAAAAACTCAGGCTCTGGACCAAAGAAAGCAGTGTCAGCTACACCTGTTTGTTGTAAGTAAGCTTCAGCACGTTTTGCAATTGATCGTGGGTCGCGTTCGTACCCTTGCATGGTGTTAGGCTCTAAAATGTCACAACGAATCACCAACGTTGGGTATTGACTGAACGGATCAACAAAGGCAGAGTCTGGTTCTGGCATCAGTACCATGTCAGATTCATTGATACCTTTCCAACCAGCAATTGATGACCCATCAAACATTTTGCCGTCTTCAAAAAGTTCATCATTAACTTGAGAAGCAGGTAAGGTCACATGGTGCTCTTTACCGCCTGTGTCACAGAAACGCAAATCAACAAAATCAATGTTCTCATCTTTAATCAAATTTAATATTTTATCGCTCATCAGAAACTCAAGGAATTATGGAATGGGGTTATTTTAAGGTTTGAATTAAATTAAAAACATACGCAATTCTGCGTGGAAATTTGAAATTAAAACTACACATTAATCATGACTAGGTTGCCTCAGCGGCTTGGATCCTTATATACAATGATCCACTGCAAAGTGGGTCAGAAAGGAATTCAAAAAATAAGCTACAATTTACACTTCGTCAATGATTTTAAAGTCAACATTTACACTACTATGAAAAATCTACTGTTTGTATTGATAATGGCATTACTGGCTTTTTCAGCGATTGCTCAAGATACTGATCCCAATGAGGTCAAAACCAAAGCAAGCTGGACAGATACAGATCAACAAATCGAAGTGAATCAAACCGTTGCTGATAAAGCCATCCAAAAACGTTTTGCCAGTATCTTAAAAGTCAGCGATCGCATTCAGCAACCTGAAGTTGAAGTTACAGAAGGTGTTTTGGTGCTGTCAGGGTGGGCCAATGATGAGACTGATAGACAATGGGTTGAAGCAGCTGCAAATAGAACACAAGGGGTGATAGCAGTAGTAAATAATATTGAGGTTAGATTAGGAGAACAGTGGGATTTAGATCCTGCACTGAGTGAAGCTTCGAGTTTATATGATCAGTTTATTCGGGCATTGCCAAAAATCACTATAGCCATAATGGTGTTGCTCATTACTTGGGCGTTGGCTAAGCTGGCTACTGTTTTGGGAAGCAAAGTGCTCAGTCATCAAGTTAAAAATCCATTTGTATTAAGAATGGGGGCCAGGCTTTTTGCCATTCCTGTCATAGTGGTTGGTATTTATTTAGTTTTGCAATTGACGGGTTTAACTAACTTAGCCATGACAGTGGTTGGTGGTACTGGTTTACTGGGTTTGATTATTGGTATTGCTTTCAAAGACATTGCTGAGAACTTTTTGGCCAGTATCTTAATCAGTGCGCGTCGACCTTTTAAAATTGGTGATTATATAATCGTGAGCGGTCATGAGGGCGTGGTTCAAAGTGTGACTACTCGTGGTACTGTCCTCATGACTTTAGAAGGTAATCACATTCATATACCCAATGCCATCATCTACAAAAACACCATAGTAAATGTGACTGCTAATCCCAACACCAGAAAGAAATTTTCATTGGGTATTGGTTACATGGATTCAATCACAAAGGCACAACAAATTGCTTTGGAAGTTTTACAGAAACATGAGGCCATATTGAACGAGCCTGAACCCCAAGTGTTGGTGGATAACTTGGGTGATGCCACCGTCAACCTGGTGGTTTACTTTTGGGTGAATGGTCAGAAAAATAGTGCCTCAAAAGTTAAATCAGCTATGCTTCGTCTCATTAAAAAGGCCTTTGATGATGCTGAGATATCAATGCCTGATGCTGCGCGTGAGGTGATCTTTCCAGAAGGTATTAACATCAATAAAAATGAAGCTGTTGTGACTGAGTCTGCTGGAATGGTTGTTGAACCTGAGGATAACTTGGTAGAAGAAGATTTGTCCAACGAAGTGGATGAGATCAGAAAACAATCTGATGAAAATCAACTGGGTGATCATGATGATAACTTGATCAAAGATGATTAATGTTTATTAAGCTACTGATTTTTTTATCATTAGTTTCAGTCCAGCAAATAGGCTTTGCTGACCGACTACATGTGGCGGTGGCCAGTAATTTCACCGCTACTATGAAAGCTTTAGCGCCCATGTTTAAATCAACATTCGGCCATGATTTAATCATAAGTTCAGGTTCAACTGGTCAGCTGTATGCACAAATAAAACAAGGGGCGCCTTATGACATCTATCTGGCCGCTGACATTGAACGGCCACAACTTCTGGTTGATGAAGGGTTGGCAACGGCCTTCAACATTTACGCCAGAGGTCAACTTGCTTTGGTGGCGAACCGTGCTGATTGTCAAACTGTGATGCTCAATAATGATTTAAAGTACCTGGCCATTGCAAACCCAGATTTAGCGCCGTATGGATTAGCAGCGAGGCAATTCTTGGAAAACAAATCATTGTGGAATAAACTTTCGGATCGATTGGTAATGGGTGAAAATGTTTCACAAGCCATGCATTTGGTGATCAGTAAAAATGCAACGGCTGGTTTAGTGGCACAATCCATTGTTGTGAATTACAACTTATCGGAGAATCAGTGCTCATCCATCATTGAAAATCAGTTTTATGAACCCATTGAACAAGCAATGGTGATGTTGAACAGATCATCAAAATCAGTTCTTATGATCCAATTTTTAGATTTCATTCAATCAAAGCAAGCAATTGAAGTTTTGTATGTAAACGGCTATTTAGCTCCTCTAAATAAGTGAATTGTTCATACTTTGCTGGTTAATATATACAAATATTTTTGAAAAGGGTAAAATAATTGTTCCAGAAAATATTCAAAGGAGTGAAGGTCTTGAAGCGTGATATATATATTTTTTTACTGACAGTATCATTGTCATGGTTTTCCAATGTGCTCCATGCAGAACGTTTTAATACGGGTCAATTAATCAATGCCAGCGGTAAAAAAGATGTTTTGGGTGAAGATGAAGGTTATTTGTTTTTATCTTTCAATACCTTGGTTGATGTATCGAAATTAACCTTAAATCGAGTTGGTCTTGGTGACCATATTAAATTCACAGACATCAAAGAAGGGCGTAACTATGCACTTCTTAAAGTAAAAGCCGGGGAATATTATTGGAAACACATCAATATATATTTTGGCAGAGGAACATTACGGACCAAGCTTGATAGCGATCAATATCTATTTTCAGTTAAGCCGGGAGTCATTAACTACCCTGGCACATGGTCTTTCAGTGCTGAGTGGACGGGTAATTACAAAGCTAAATATGACTTGGATAATTACAATCGCTTGAGTTATGAAGTTGAATTTTTCGAGCGAAACTATAAACAATATGCAGTCATTCCTTTCGAGTATAGTGGATTGGTTAGTGATCCTTATGCCGATTATTTAGCCGAAGCCAAAGCTAATGATCTGGGTAAGGACATGCCAGATCTGTTTTATGAGTATAAAAATCGTCATGATTTGCCGATGACGATAATTGATCAAGACTTTTTGCCTGAAAATGAATTGAAAACTCACCCCAATTTAAGTGGCTATGTTGATTACAGTACGCAATACATTCAATCGGTCAGCCCTAATGGTGATTACATGCTATTTAATTCCAGTCATGCTGATGTGATCAGAGTGGGCTTGATAGATGTAGGTTCATATCAGACATTTTTGCTCTATCAGCAAAGGTTGCCTAAAAATACAGTGGTTCGTTCATTAGAGTGGGTTGATAACAATACATTTTTTCTCACACTAAACAATAATAAAATCAATCGCAGTTATGTGGCTCATTTAGACATCAATAAACAAAAAAACACCATCAATGCCAAATATATTAAGTTCAGGAAAGATGGTTTTCTAATTGATGGTTTATCAAGTCAAGAAAATCAATTATTTTTCTTTGCTGATACAAAGTCTGGGTTGAAAGGTAATAATGAAATATTTAAAGTTGATGTCAGCAATGAAGAAAGCATAGATGATTCGTTCAGGTCTATATACCCTAAAACTAAAAAACTTAAAAATATCATAGACTGGTTGGTTGATAAAGACGGTGAAATTCGTGCAGTAATTACAGTTAAGAGTTCAGATAGTGATGATGGTGCTGAATTTAATTATTGGTTCCTGCCAGATGAGAAGAGTAACAATTGGAAAAAAATCAAGACGACGAATGGCCTGGATCAACTGTTTTGGTTACAAGCGCTCAGCCAAGATGAATCTTTTTATTATGTCTTAACTGATAAATTTGGTGATAAGAATGCCGTTCACAAGTTTTCAACATCAGATGGCAGTCATCAGGGTTTGTTTTTTGAAGATCCAGATCAAGACATTATCAGCATTCTATATAATAATAATGAGCAAAAAATAATTGGCTATAAGGTAGTAGAAAATGGATTGTCTCAAGATGTGTATTTTGATGCGATACAAGACTCAGAGCTGCCTGCTATAAAATTAAATGAGGATTTAAGGCTCTACAAGATTTCTGAAATTAAAAACAAAGACAGATTGTTAATGTACGGAACAACGCCAATTTCTAAAGGTGCCTGGTTTATGAAAAATACACAATCAGGAGTTGTTGATAAAATTTTTGATCTCAGTCCTGACTATGAAGCATTACCGAAAGGTGCTCATCACTTAATAAAAGTTAAAGCTAATGATGGCCTTGAGTTAGAAGGATATTTAGTGATGCCAACCCAAGCCTCAGGTAAAAAATTTCCTTTAGTTGTGATACCACACGGTGGGCCAATTGGGGTTAGGGATTATGCCAATAATGATGAAATGCAACATTATTTTGCATCCCAAGGTATAGCTACATTAAAAGTGAATTATCGAGGCTCCAGTGGTTTTGGGAAGTTTTTTGAGAACCTAGGTAAAGGGGAGTGGGGTGAGAAAATTGAACAGGACATTTATACTGTAACTGATTATGTTGTCAAAGAATACGCGATTAA
>CALDFB010000052.1 GCA_937942365.1 uncultured Marinicella sp.
AGCAGTGTTGAAACGTGATTATGTTGCTGTTATTGACTTCTATGATGAAAGTAGTGATATAGCTGAAGTGGTAGAGAAAAAGAAGACATCATCCTTGAATAAAATTTTTTTTAAGTTTCTATTTAAGTTTGTATATAAGCCAAACATGAATACTAACTTCATCACTTTTGACTTAGTACAATCACTTTCACTAACAACCATGAAACCCAAACAGTTCTTCAATGAAGCTGAAAACTTACCCAAGAAGGATGAAATGAATCAATTTAGAAACTTTTTGGGGCACCGCGCAATGAAGAAACTCAAGCCCTCTAATTGGCATGAATACACAGCAAGAATTCACAGCCTACACAACAAAATGGTATTGCTGAAGTCGTTAATACACTATGGTTCAGTTGATGAGATTAAAAACAACATTGATTCTGATGATTTTTCATATAAAAACCTTTTCAATGATGAGCTTCCTTATTTTGAAGGAAACAACTATTGTTTCAGCACATTGAAAGGAATTAATGCTCGACCCAAAGACCTATGTTTGAAAGTGCTTGCTCAGTAATTTAAATATTTAAAAACTAATAAATATTATCAATATTTTTATACTTCGCTTTTATACCTCGTGTAGTTTTTACCTTGCTTTTATTAATTAAACTATAATGGCCGTTTGAAATTTTATTTCATCAATCTATGAAAATAAGACTATTTACTTTTGTTATCTCGTTAATTTTACTATCTGCGTGTGCAAAGAAAGATGCTGTTGTTATTTCTGCGAATACTGAGAATGGAAAAATTGAAATAACAGAAAGCCAACTTGAAAAAATTGGGATTACCAGTTTTGGTGAAACAACCTATGAACAGCCTGATCCAAGGTCAATGAATGTCACAGCATATGTAGATTTTACAAAATCAGGTGAAGAAGAGAACAAAAGATATCGATTGATGCTTGAAGGGCATTTAAAAGATGAGGTTTTGGGAATTTGTAATGACTACTCTAATATAAACCGCATATCTATTGATGATGATATTTTAATCAAAAATCAACCTGAAGAACTGTTTCCTTATCAGGCTTCTTTGGCTATTCAAATTGAGTGCATCAACGTTTTACCCATTCAAACAAGGCTGGGTAAAGTTAAGCCTTTAGCAAAAGCAATAGAATTCCCTAACAATGAATCTGTTTCTAACATGATAAAGCTACCATGGCCTCATATTGAAGAGGAGTTAACAGGAGAAGACCAGAGTTTTTTAGTTTCAAATTTAGGAAATGCAATTTTGCCTGCTTGTGGAAATACTGGTGAGAGCATTAATAAAATTAGCATTGAATATGAGGTGGCCAAAAATGATAAACAGACCGAATCAGTTTTTCCTTCTATATTGGTTTTTACAACCATTCTTGAATGCAAAGAACCTATCTTGCAAGAACGTAAAAGTATTTTTAAATAATTTAATACAGCAATATTTTTTAACTTAAATGTGGCTGAAGTCATTTTATTGAAGGTGTGGTTTGATACAACCAACAATCCAATACTTGAATATTTAATGATTACCCCGAGATTAAACACTTAAAGTCTTAAAAAGGAATTGCAAAAACTATGCTTAAATTAATTGTTGCTTACATTTTATTGCTGTCTTGTGAATTCAGTTTTGCATGCCTCCCTGACACAAAGCCTTCATTGAATTTTGAAGAATACGAATCTATTTTCATTGGTCAAGTTGTTGGCATCCATTTGAACGAGTATCAAGACAAAACCATTAGTGCATTAAGAGAGGGCAAAGACCATGCCTCATTCCCAGGCGGCTCAACACCTGAATATACTGTTACTGTTATTCCTCATAGACTTTTTAAAGGCCAAGCGTTTGAGGTCGAAACTTTGAAAATCTCAGGATGTGATGTCACAGTACCGACCACACTTCAAAGGGGAGTTTTCTTCATTCAACCAGATAAAGAGGTTTTTGTACTTTACTCAAGTGATTACTACGACTATGAAGACTATTTGGTAAAAGCATCCGAGTACTGGAGGAGTCAAAAACTAAAGCTGACTATTCAAAGAGGTTCTGTAAAGAAAGAAGATGAGTAATATTTCACTCATACATAATTGAAAAAACCGCCGTGAAGCGGTCTTTTCGGCTAATAGTCATAATCTACATGGATTAGTACCAAAAGCTGAGTAGTGAGTAGATTATAAGCATTGTGACCCTAACGTGCACATGATTTACCTTTTTCTAGTATAGGCCTTAAACCATATACATATTTGATCATGATTCTTTGTTAAAGAAATAGGTTGGTATCTTTTTAATCAAGGCTATTGAAATGGCGCGCCCAGAGAGATTCGAACTCCCGACCAACCGGTTCGAAGCCGGTTACTCTATCCAGCTGAGCTATGGGCGCGGATATGATAGGTGTATTTTAGCGGGTAACTTTTTGAGTACAAGCATAATTTTGGTTTTAAAATTGGAGGCATAAGATAGCTTCGAATTATTTTAGATAAACCAGGTGGATTCCTGTACTCGCCTTCGGGCTCGACTGGAATGACGGTGAAAGTGAATGTGTGGTTTCTAACAATTAACTCCGTTGCAATTAAAATAAGGCTGTCATTTATATGCCATAAGGCAGGGTTGGTATTGTCGGTGCCGCCCAAAAATCTTTGAGATGTTGGAAATAATAATAAAAATATTGTGGGTTACGGGGGGCTTGTTGTTGGCTTATCATGTGGTTTCAAGTTTATTCATGAGCCGAGAGATCATGGTATGGGTGCCTGATAAGAAAAGAAAACTCAAGTTATTACTCCTGGTTTGGTTGGTGCCTATTTTGGGGTTGCGGTTAGCCAATAAAAAGGCTGAACTGGGTTTGTTTGAAGCAAAAAAACAAAGTGGTTCAGTTGAGTCTATGGGTATGGGCTTATTAGAACTTGAGGCCATTTTCAACCCAGGTGTAAAGCACCGTGTTGAGGCGGTGCAACAACATAAAGTTCAAGTGGCTAAGAAGAATGGCCAACAAGATGACTTTGAGTCCAGCATTGATTAAGCTGGGCCCAATTTAAACCGTTGTGGTTATAAACCTTGTGTAACCAGTTCTAAAATTCTGGCCAGTACGGATTGTACTTTAAAAATGCCACTGTCGGTATCAATACCACCTCCTGAGTCATTGGTCATGCCGACCACCACAATTGGCCACCTGCCATTATCTTCAAGTAGCCAAGCATGCGTTAAAACATGGTAACCCGTTGTGCCTGAAACCAGGCTACCACCTTTGTACCACACTCTATCCCAGTTGGGTCTGATTCGAAATTGAGCAGCTTGAGCACCATAAGCACGATCGACCACTTGCATGGCATCCGAGCCAGCTTCATACTGTCGTAAGGTAGCCATGTTGTTACAAATATCTATCGGGCTGGCGCGCCAGCTGCCAGCCGTTAACAGACTGTCATTAGTAAAAGGAAAACTACTGACTGGTCCCAATGGAACAATCTGGTTGTTGATGAAATTCAGTTGGTTGCTTTCACTGCCATTGACGTAGTCATTAGCTGTGGCCAAAGGAAATGAGAAAAATAAGTGAAACTGTTCGTTGACCGATAAAATGGGTTTGAGTACGTCATTATCATCCACACCAGATATGTCAATGTAATCATCAATCACACTGCGTCCCACAGTTTCATGCACTAAATCTGTTGCGGTGTTGTCACTGTTACCCAGCATTAAGGTGGCTAAATCAGCCAGTTTGAATTGTGTGCCAAATGGCTCTAAGTTAACCAAGGTATTATTAAATACCCGTTCTGATGCCACAAATTCAACATTTTGTTCTGGTAAAAGTGTCCCTTGGTCTATGGCCTCAGCCAATCCACCTAACACCCAAGGCTTGAACAGCGAGCCAGTTGCCAGCAGTTGATTGGGGTTATGAGAGTCAATTACCTGGCATTGATTATCGTCATTGATGTACGCCACCAAAACACCCGTATCGGGTGCCAAAGTAGTGAATTTTGTAATGGCTTCACTCAAGCTTAAGTTATTGTCTTCAGGAAATTGAACCACGTCATCTCGGCCTTGTACCTGTAAAAAATTAATCCCTTGGTTGGCAGAGTACAAAGCCTGTAGTCGGATGAATCCGGTGTTTCCAGTATCACCTGTAATAAATACAAATGCTTCCATGGGTGATAAAGCCACCAGGTCTGTAATTTGAGCCTGAGGATAACCGTCTCGTATGGATTGGATGAAGTTTTGGGTATCAATGGCCGAAATTTGAGACAACCAATTGGCTGAAAATTGTGCATTGATTTCTGCCAGACTGGTTTGATCAACGGCCAGTTGAGCCAGTAGCCATTGTAGTCGGTTGGCTGCAGGTTCATTAGGTAAGGTAAAAATACCGTTGCTTTCAGGAAACAATGGTTGGATGTCTAATGGCCCAAAGTCATTGCGAAAGATCAATTGAGCTTGAATGTGTCCAGTTAACAAAATAAATAATAAACCAATCCAAATTTTCATACACACCTCAAAATTATAATGACTGTAAATATTATAAAATAACCATGCATGTGACACACCTATATAGGCAATGGAATCGCAGGATGTCTGATAGAGTCTTTCAATGTCTGCCAATGTCTTCTATCAATCACACCTGAATCGGTGGTAATGCATTCAATAGATCAGTATCATGATTCATTCAAAGATGCCAATGTTGGTAAAGATGAGGTGAGCTTATGAAAAAGATTAGGATGACAGTTCTGTTGTTATTGAGTTTTCAATTGATGTTTCAGCCGGGATGGGCGGCAGAGATTCCCGCAGAATTATCAGCTTGGCAAGGGTGGGTTAAATATGATCAAGCCTACCGAGATTGTCCTTATTTTTCAAACCAGAAAGCAACCACTAAAGACCAACATGTGTGTGCCTGGCCACAAACACTGGATATCAAAGTTAATGCGACAAAAGCGACTTTTTCACTGACTTGGGAAGTGCTGGCTGACACATGGGTCCCCTTACCTGGTGATCAAGACTCATGGCCTCAAGGCGTGATGGTGGGTGAAAATCCAGCGGTGGTACAAAACCTCAACAGCCAACCCAGGTTGTGGCTTAAACCCGGGAAACATCGAATCAGCGGGCAGTTTAATTGGCAAAAACGCCCTGAAAAAATCAATGTTCCAAATGAGTTGGCAGATATTCAATTGGTTCTCGATGATGAAGCAGTTAATTTTCCAGTTCGTGAGAGTAATGCATTGTGGTTAGGTGAGTCCGTTAATGAGGAGCAAGTTGAGGCCAACAGTTTAGACATTGAAGTCAGTCGATTGATCATCGATGGTCATCCGATGACTTTATTTATGGCCATAGACTTAAGCGTTTCTGGCGTGGCGCGTAGCGAGAAATTGGGTAAGGTTTTAGAGCCCTACTTACAGATCACTGATGTGAGCGGAGATTTGAATGCATATGTTGATCAGCAAGGTGATTTGTGGGCGCAACTTAAGCCGGGATACAATGAGCTTCGCATCAGTATGAACATCAATGACTGGCCATCGATGCTTAAATTTAACGCCGATGGACCTCATTGGCCTCAACAAGAAATATGGGCTTATCAAGACAACAAAAATATTAGCTTAACCCAAATTGAGGGGGTGGCAGC
>CALDFB010000053.1 GCA_937942365.1 uncultured Marinicella sp.
AGCCATAGAAATACCACCTGCCATAGACTTAGGATCTCCTGTTCCCATCAAAGTGATCATTTGGAAGGTTTGAATCATACCTACAACCGTACCTAACAGACCCAATAATGGCGCTATCACATACAATACTTTGATGAACGAAAGGCCTGATTCCAACGGACCAGTTTCTCGTAAGATGGCTTCATCCAACTTCAACTCCATGGTTTCAATGTCAGAATCTGGGCTTTCGGTATAAACCGACATAATACGACCTAGGGCATTATTTTGCTTAGGTTGCTTTCTCTTCAACTGAGATTTCATCTTACTGCCAGAAGCAAACAACATGAAGAACTTGATTATGGCAATGATTAAACCGAAGGCACCTAATGCAAGAATCACATAACCAACAGGACCACCTTGTTTTATTTTATCTTCGATACTTGGCGTTTGCACAACCAACTGAAGGATGGTGCCACGAGTATAATCCACTGGCACTTGAGCAACCTGCCCAGGGGATGCATTAACGAAAGCCCTCGCTTGACTTGCATATTGGCCTGATGGTTGTTTCTGTAATCGTTGCAATTCACCTTTACCTGAACTGTTGTTGGCATCATTGGCCGACTTCCAAACCAAGAAATTACCATCAGAATCAAAAGCATTGAAAGTACCCACACGTGTTACTGTTACATTGTTTTCAATTTCACCTTGTTCATCACGAATATTGGTAGTGAATCTAGAGATTTTACCTTCTTCAATAATCTCACGCTGCATTTCAACCCATAACTGGCGCAACTCTTGAATATTAGGCAACTTAGCTTGTGAGGCCAATCGTGTTAAAAACTCAACTCGCCCATCAATCTCCGCAGATGTCATGGATTCTTCAATGGCACTCCTTAAATCACCAGCCAAAACTTTAACAGTTCCAGCCATTTCTCCTAGATTGCCTGAACGTTCAGCCAAAGTTGTTTCCAAATCAGCCAGTGTCAACTCATTCTCGTCGAATGCCACTTTCAATGCCTCAGTTCTTCTTTCAAGAGCCGCAAGCTGGGCACGCGCTTCAGACAATAAACGACTTTGTTGATCACGCTGTTGTTTGAACGTAGCTTCACGTTTCTTGTTATCAGCAGATGACTCAGAAGCAGCTCGCTGAACAACTCTAAGTAACTCATCCAATGACATATCTTGGGCTTGAACACTTATTGAAGACAAGCCTAAAATCAATAAAATTAAATATTTTTTCATGTCTTACTCTCCTGAAACTTGAAACAAAATAGGCAGCCCAACCAAATTAGGAGCAGCTTGTTTAGCAGCGATTCTGATGCCTTCCTTAATTGATGAGTTGTATCTATCATCTAACATTTCAAAAGCCTTGGTTTGAGGGTTATACCATCCCGAACTTTTTTCATCCAATGTTTGGTATAACAAAGCCGTTCTGCCGATCTGTAGAAAATTCACTTGCACACCGCCATCAATTTCAGACTGATAGGTTGAAACAGAACGCCCATAATCTAATTCGATTTGATACGCCTCAGTAACCTTACGATATCTTTCAGAATCTGTCACTTTAGAAGTTTCCATCAAATTTTCTAGCGAGCTGACTCGATTTAATCTTTCGTTAATCCTGAAAGGTATATCAGCCTCAACAATCTTCCTTAACATATCAACCATTTCAATGATCATTGGGACTACCGCACGTCTGGTCGAATCCAACTCAGTCATTTGCGCATTCATGCCTTGTATTTGTGAATTTTGATCATTCACTACTGCTTCTAATTGCTCATTGTACACAGTCAAACTTTCAATTTCAGAAATGACAGTTCGATATTGAACCAACAATTCCTCGGTTTGATCATTAAGCCGATCAATACTTTTCTGTGAATTTTCTGCTGCATTGTTGGTGTTTGTCACCACTTGAACTGCGGTTTGTAACTGCGCAAAACTTGTTATTGAAGTTACCATTAAAGCCAAAGTCACTAAACCTTTAGTGAAATTAACTTTAGAAATTTGAGATATCAACATACCTTCCCTTCCATTAAAATTGTGATTAAGAAAATGTGAGAACCTTATTTTTTCGGTAACATCACACGCTTAGATTTTACCTAAAAATAGTCCACACTCGACTTAGTGGTGAACAAGAATAACTGCCTTTTTTAAAAAATTAAAGTAATAATTACACAAATTTAAGATTTTTTTTCTTCCCAATCACTGACAATTTTCTTTAAAATCCAAGCACCTCAATGCTTTAGACAGTAATTACAAAAAATGAAACAAAGTAAACTTTGGAAACACCTTGCTGCACTTATCTACGACATTTTTCCTATTTTAGCACTTTTCTTAATAACTTCTCTTGTTTTAGTTCTGTTAAGACAAGGAGAGGAAGTTCAACCAAGAACACTTTGGTTGCAGCTTGTATTATTAGCAGAAGTTTTTCTATATTTCACTTATTCTTGGAAGATAGGTGGGCAAACACTGGGTATGCGCGCATGGAAAATAAGTATACAAAACCATCAGCAGATGAACTGGACACAAGTATCTCTTCGATTTTTTGCCGGCCTGCTCTCTACACTTCTTATGGGTGCAGGACTTTGGACCAGAAAATTCAACCCCAAACAAACCACCTGGATGGATATGGCCTGTGGGCAGGTCATAACCGACCTTTCAGAAAATACCAATAACTAGCACGTCAAACTCTGACCCTTATATCCTTAACTTACCCGATAAAATCAACAGCAAGAAAAGTGAAAGCAACAATGCTGGAAGCACCGTCACAACAAACGGATTAACATGATAAACCTCACCTACGTTCAGCAATGTTTTATTGACCAGATATACAACTACACCAATAACAATTCCCACCACCAATCGTTGGGCGAACCCCCCCGACCTGATTTGGCCAAACAACACCATAATTCCACACAAGGCTGTGGTCAACACCAACAGTGGAAATGCCATCTTGGACCATTGTGCAATTTGGTAGGACGATTGTAATGAGCCAGTTTGTGCGTTGAACTGTTGAAACTTCTTGATATCTCTGATACTCAAATACTTCGGGCGAGTTGTACTGATGTTCAAAATCTCTGGTTCTATTCGTGATGCCCACTGTTGTTGGTCTAGGTGTCTGGTAGTCACGCCTCCTTGATTAAAATCAGAAACCTTTATATCACTCAGAGTCCATTGCTGTTCAGCAAATACTGCCGACTTGGCCTCTGAAACTTTCATCAACTTCTTGTCTTTTAATTCAAAAACTGTCACATCGATCAACTCGTAAGAAGCATTGTCTGAATTTTTTTTCATTTGATTGGTTCGAAAAATAATTTCACCATCACGTAACCAGATAGCCTGAGCTGCCGAAGTGGCCTTACCTTGAGATATTTGTTCATTGCGAAATTGTTGTGCCATTTGGTCGCCATCAGGGCCTACATATTCACCCATCAGCACCACCAAAACCAACCAAATTGATACACTGAACAAAGTAATCATGGTAATTTTTAACTTGCTAACCCCCGAGGCCAGCATCACCACCAGCTCTGACCCACTGGCCAGCGCCCCCAAACTAACCACCACAGCAACCACCACACTGACTGGGAACAGTTCATAAATTTTACTGGGAATGGTCAGCATAACATAGAAAAACACATCACCCAGTGTATATACATTGGTGATGTCATTCAGCTCTTTAATCAAATTAAATAACACATCAATTGCCAACAACAGCAAAACAGCCATGATCAAACCGAATGACAGTGTTTTAAAAATATACCGGGTTAAAATACTCATCATTTATATGGTTGATTTCGACGCCTTTACCGTCATGAGAGCGGGCACTTTAGGCCCATCTAACCGATGAATTCGCCATAAAGCATAACTGCCAATAATAAAATAAACCCACCACAAACCCAATCCAATTGATAATTTACCTTGCTCCAGCATGGAGTGTCCAATGGTTAACAAATTCACCATAAATATATAAGCCAAAATACCCAAGACTAAATTGATGAATTTCGCTTCTCGATGTGATGTTTTGGCCAAAGAAACCGCCAAAATAAATAGAATTAAAACGGAAAAAGCCGGACTTAATCGCCAATGTAATTGTGCCTGATCTCGTAATTCATCAGACCGCAACAATTCAATGGTCAATTTGGATTTTTCATCTAACGCTGCAATCTCTTGATCCAAATCAGGCAGCATGATGTCATTGCGCTCAAACTGCATCATTTTATACGCATTACTTCCTGGCCTACCTTCATTACGATAACCATTAAATAATGCCACATATTTCTGATCATTTTCCTCAAACTGATAACCATACTCTGCCGTTAAAGTATCTATTCGTTCAGGGTGGTAAATATTGGCAAATACATTTTCGACCCGCTGCCTTTCAGCATCTATTTTTTCAACAAAGATAACACCTTCATTAGAAAAAAATTTCTGAAACTTTCCTTCGGTCAAACCCATCAATGAAATGCTTTCATTGGCTTGCGTAGTCAGCTCCTTAGACAGGCGAGCTGCTTGTGGCGAAATCACCAATGAAACCACCAGCATCAAAACAAAAACCAACCACATCAATGGCATCAAAGCCCTTAACACATCCTTGCTGGACCAGCCAATGGCATGCATCATCACCGCCTCTTGGTTGCGATACATTTGACTCAATGATATCAACACCCCCAAGTAAAAAGACAACGGCACCAGAATGGCCAACACATCTATTGATCGTAAGCTTAGTTCAATAAATAACAACTCAGGCGGCAATATACCGCGTGCAATGGTTCGCAAAGTCGATGTAAATAAAGTGCCCACCATCAGTAAAAACAACAACAACAAAACCACCAACGAGGTTTTTATGGTTTGTTTTCTGAGGTAGTTCGCTAATATATTCATGCAACTCTATTATTAAGGCAATTGTTATTGAACAAGGTTGGTTGAACAGAGTCCTCTGACTCAAGCCGCACATTTTAGCAGAAGCGCTGAATATTTATGTTGTGAAATTTAACAAGCTTATTAAGGAAGTTGCATGCGATTCATTCGCATATTTTAATTATCACTGGTTAATGCAGCGAAGGTTGATTAAAATGACCAACCGATTTAAATTTGGAGCCCAATGATGAAAATAAAATCCACCCAACAATCTATCAATAACAATCAAGCAGACCAAATTATCATTGGTCACTTTAAAGGCCAAAAAACCAATCCTTGGATTGATGAATTGGGCGCCGAAGTCAAAGATCAATTTTCGGACAGACTCAAAAACAAGGATTTTATTGGCCAAACTGGCCAAGTTCAAAATCTTTACACCTCCAAAGGCCAGGTCATCACATTATTAGGCTTAGGTAAAGCTGATAAGCTCACAGCAACAGCCTTGTATGAAAACACCCATAAAGTGATTCAAGCTGCTGCTAAATCCAGAAGCCAGTCAGCAGCCATTTATTTAGCATTGAATGAATTGACTCAGATTGACAGCGATCAAACCACTAAACTGGTAACCATGGCAGCTGCCCATGCCGAGTATCGTTACGAAGACACCAAGTCATTCAAAAAAGACAACAAACACCAACTCAAAGAGTTGGAAATTGCGGTAAGTGATTCACAAAAAGCTGCTTTCGAACAAGCCAAAGCCATGGCATCAGGGATCAGCGCCGCCAGACATTTAGGCAATTACCCACCCAATGTATGCACCCCTAAATACATAGCCAAATATGCCACTGAATTTGCTGAAAAAAATAAAAAATGCGAAATCAATGTTTTGAACCACAAACAAATGAAAAAAATGGGTATGGGTGCTTTACTGGCCGTTGGTCAGGGCAGTGCCAACAAGCCTAAATTGATTGTACTTAAATACAATGGTGGAAAAAAAGACCAAGCACCTATAGCCTTGGTTGGCAAGGGCATCACATTTGACACCGGTGGTATATCGCTCAAACCAGGTGCCAATATGGATGAAATGAAATATGACATGTGTGGTGCAGCTACTGTTATTGGTGGTTTTATTGCTGCCGTCGAATTAGGTTTACCTATCAACCTGCTGACTTTTGTTGCTGCGGTTGAGAACATGCCTGATGGCAAAGCTTATCGACCTGGTGATGTCATCACTTCATATTCTGGGAAAACCATTGAGGTTTTGAACACCGATGCTGAAGGTCGCATGATATTATGCGACACCTTAACCTACTCACAAGAATTCAATCCTTCAGTGGTTTTAGATTTTGCCACTTTAACGGGCGCTTGTGTTGTGGCTTTAGGACACCAAGCTTCGGCTGTGATGACCAAAACAGAAGGTTTGTATGAAGACTTAAAAACCGCTGGCCTGCAATCACATGATCGCGTTTGGGAATTACCTCTTTGGGATGAATACCAAAAACAAATTGATACCACATTTGCCGACATGCAAAACATTGGCGGCTTTCCTGCAGGTACCATCACAGCAGGTTGTTTCTTATCACGTTTCACCGACGGTCAAAAATGGGCCCATGTTGACATTGCTGGCACCGCTTGGAACAGTAAGAAAGAAGGAGCAACTGGTCGCCCTGTTGCTATGTTGACCCAATATTTAATCAACGAAAGCGAAAAATAATACGGCAATTATCTTTGTCATTTTAAGACAACGAAGCGAGTGAAAACACCTCATTAATTACATACCAAACCATCAGGTTTGATGAAAATTTTTCACTGGCTTCGCACTGTCTCACATTGACAGAAATTTTAATTATTAAAGACATTCATCATGATAGAAAAATACGACCCCACCCAAATTGAAACCAAATGGTACCAACAATGGGAAAAAAACGGATACTTTAAAGCTGGCGCCACCGGCAAAAATGAAAACAAGGAAACGTATTGCATCATGATCCCACCTCCCAATGTGACTGGCACTTTGCACATGGGCCATGCTTTTCAAGACACCATCATGGACACCTTGATTCGTTACCACCGGATGCAAGGTAAAGACACCTTATGGCAACCTGGAACCGATCATGCCGGCATCGCCACACAAATGGTGGTTGAACGCCAATTGAATGCCCAAGGTACATCACGGGTAGAATTAGGCCGCGAAGCTTTTATAGAAAAGGTATGGCAATGGAAAGAAAAATCAGGCAACACCATCACCAATCAGCTTCGTCGCATGGGTGCTTCTCCTGATTGGTCAAGACAACGTTTCACTATGGATGAAGGCTTGTCAGCTGCAGTCATGAAAGTATTCGTAGACTTACACCAAGAAGGTTTGATTTATCGAGGTCAGAGATTGGTTAACTGGGACCCCACATTAAACACTGCTTTGAGTGATTTAGAAGTGGAGTCGGTTGAAGAAAATGGTTTCATGTGGCATTTCAACTACCCAGTAGCAGATGAAAACGGCCAGGCCACAAAAGAATTCTTAACCATAGCGACAACTCGACCAGAAACTTTACTGGGTGATACGGCAGTGGCCGTAAATCCTGAAGACGAACGATTCAATCATTTAATCGGTAAACAAGTTTTATTACCAATTTGTGATCGCTTGATTCCGATCGTTGGCGATGAACATGCCGATCCAGAAAAAGGCACAGGATGTGTCAAAATCACCCCCGCACACGATTTCAATGATTACCAAGTGGGGCTTAGACATGATTTACCCCTTTTAAATATTCTGAATTTTGACGCCACCATCAATAAAAACGCGCCCAAAGCTTATCATGGACAACCCAGATATGAAGCCCGCAAAGCAGTGGTGGCTGAAATGGAACGCCTGGGGTTATTGGTTGAAATTAAGCCACATCAACTGATGGTCCCACGAGGTGATCGTTCTGGCGATGTGATTGAACCAATGCTCACCAACCAATGGTATGTGGACGCCAAAACTTTAGCAGCACCTGCCATCAAAGCTGTTGATGAGGGCGACATTAAGTTTGTCCCGGATAACTGGAAAAACACTTACTATGCTTGGATGAACGACATTCAAGATTGGTGCATATCACGCCAACTATGGTGGGGGCACCGCATTCCAGCTTGGTACGACGAAAATGACAACATTTACGTCGGCTTAGATGAGGCCGATGCAAGAGCTCGACATAACTTATCAGCAGACCTCAAACTCAGGCAAGATAATGATGTACTAGACACTTGGTTTTCCTCAGCTCTTTGGCCCTTTGCCACTTTAGACTGGCCAGAAAATTCCGCCGAGCTACACAAATATTACCCAACAAACGTTTTGGTAACTGGTTTTGATATCATCTTCTTCTGGGTAGCCAGGATGATCATGATGGGCATCAAGTTTATGGACAACATGCCTTTCAAAGAAGTCTACATACATGGTTTAGTGCGCGACTCTAACGGTCAAAAAATGTCAAAATCCAAAGGCAATGTACTTGATCCAATTGACTTGATTGATGGTATCAGTTTAGAAGAGTTGTTACAAAAAAGAACCCAAGGCTTGATGCAAGACCAACCCAAGAAAGTTGAACAAATTAAGCAAGCCACCATCAAAGAATTTCCAGATGGAATCAAACCTTATGGCTGTGATGCCATGCGGTTTACTTTTGCTTCCTTGGCCAGCACTGGACGTGACATCAACTTTGACATGGGTCGTGTTGAAGGATACCGTAACTTTTGTAATAAAATTTTCAATGCATCTCGTTTTGTCTTTATGAATACCGAGGACTTTAAACCCACAACCTTCAACTTTGAGAATGCTTCAGTTGTTGAACAATGGATTGTGTCCAGGTTACAAAGTTGCATCACCGAATACCGCAAACATATGGACAAGTATCGATTGGACTTGGCCAGCCAGGTTATTTACGATTTTTTCTGGAACGAATACTGTGATTGGTTTTTAGAACTTGCTAAACCACTGCTAAAAACAGAACAAAAAACCCAAGTACAAAACACACTGTTGTATGTATTGGATCAAGCACTGAGGTTATTACACCCGATCATGCCTTATGTCACCGAAGAAATCTGGCAAGCAGTTAAAACCAAACTAGCCCTTAACCCTGATTCGATCATGATCAGCGCTTTCCCACAAGCCAATGCTTCTTTGACCCATAAAAATGCAGAAGAAGAAATTGCTTGGATCAAAGAATTTACGTTGGCTGTGCGACAAATTCGTGGTGAGATGAACATCCCACCATCAAAAAAATTATCAGTT
>CALDFB010000054.1 GCA_937942365.1 uncultured Marinicella sp.
ATCAAAAAATAAAAATTCATTTTTTATGATCTCAAATTTTCCAGCTTCAATTTTTGAAAAATCCAAGATATCGTTGATGATATTCAACATCGAATCTGCACTGTTTTTAATGGTTTCAGCACGCTTTCTTTGCTTATCTGATAATTCATGACTCAACATCAAATCTATCAGTCCTATCACACCATTCATGGGGGTTCGAATTTCGTGACTCATATTCGCTAAAAAAGATGATTTAGATTCATTCGACGCATTGGCTTTTTTCATTGACCGCTGCAACTCAAGCGTTCTTTGCTCAATGATTTGTTCTTGATCCTCTAATATTTGTTGGGTTTGTTGGTGCGAAATACTTAAACGAAGTTTGAGTTTATTAAAGTATCTATTTAATGACTGAACTTCTAAAGGTCCTTTTTCAATGTTAAGATTCTGCGGTTTCGATTTGGGGTCCAAGTCTCTCACCTGCTTTTCCAAATATTCAATAGGTTTTGTGACTGAATTTGAAAATGAGAAAATCGTGAATGCCAAAATAAAAAACATCACTGCCAACCAAATAGCAGCAAAAAGAATTTGTGAGTTCTCAAACTCATCAAAGTAACTGGTAGGTAGCCTAAGAACTGCATGCCACCCCAGCCGACTATGATCTTCAACAACCATATAACGTTCGCCAACTTCATTGTTATAAAACCAATGATCAGAAGGTTTTTTTCCCGCCAATAAAGAACTGGTACTTAAATCAGTCAATAAGGGAACTTCAGATTCATAACTGGTATAAATGACTCTGGCATTTTTATCCATAATAAGTAGTTCTGCATCATACAACTCAAAATTTTTTTCGATTTGCGCAAAACTTGATAAGTCCAATGACCCTTCGACTATACCAACAACAGGATCACCAAATTGAGCACTGATTGCAATGATCGGGTCTTGCCCAAACCCTCGGCCTAAGAATACATCTGATATATAAGTTTCCCGGCTATTAATGGCATTGATAAAATAAGGCCGGTCTGCCACACTGGTTCCAGATGGGTCATATGGCTTACCATCCCGAGTCATTCTTGGATACCCAGCAGTCATGATCCCGATCTTATCAGTGGCCAGCATAGTCAAAAATTCTGGGTATTGTTGATGATAGATTGATAACCACTTCTCTAATTCTGGTTTAGTATCAACACCCGAATGGCTCAGGCTTTCTGCTAAGGATGTGATTGCACTTTCATGTTTGGTAAGAAAAAGATCAATGTTTTGCGTAATCGCTGCAGCCGTGTTAACCAACCGGATCTTACTTTCGTTGAAATTTTGTTCAGTGGCTTTTTTGGTTAAAACCAGAGATAACAAAGCTGCAGGAACAAGGGTCAAAACAAGCAACACAAAAATCAGTGTGCTTCTGAGTTTGAACTTTTTTATAAAGGTGTCGAATAAATTCATTCAGTTTTTAAATCATCCTCATGGCTTTCTAATCAGCCAATCATTCCATAGTAATCCTGTATTATAGGTGATGATAACAGCTCAGAACATACCAACAACTCACTCAAGCTGAAATAAAAGATTAGTTTTAAAACGTCATTTTAACTGAGTCATTCTTTATTGTACGAAATATAAAGGTGTGGGCTGAACTGATAACACTATTTGTGGGTGTCTGGATTGAGATCTGGATAATTTCCAACACAATCCCCTGTTCCTTCATGATCTGTGCCATGATCTCTGATTTGAGAGAATTTTAAAATGTTGGCTGATTGAGAAGGCTGGATTAAGTAGTCTCGACTGGTGTAATACACGCCTTTTTCAGATTTACAGAAACTCAATAAAAATTGACCTTTAATCCACTCAGGTTGGCTTTTGGATAACATGGATACATAAACCAAAAGTTCGATATCCTCACCTTTGACCAAATCACCTTTGTAAACATCTGTTATTTTGGCCTTAACCTTGAAAGGCTTCCAACCCAATGGAATGTGGTTATGAATGTCATGATCTTTTGGTATTAGAGTCACAGCTTGACTTTCAAGTAATGCAGAATATTGGGTATCAACAAAATTAGGTTCAACCCACATTGAGTGGTTGTCAATATCAGTCTTTTTTTCATCCTTGCTCACTTGACTTACTGAAGGTGTAGTCAATGTCATCAGTAGCAGCAAAATCAAAGGGTATAATTTGTTTTTCATGGATTCAGTATAGGCATATGGGCATCATCATTTATAGAAAAAATAATCTGCCAAAATGACATTGGTACTGCCTTTGCTTTGAGCTGGAATAAAAATATGACCCGATGAAATCTTGCCCTGCATAGCCAATTCACACATGTAATTATCTGCCATTTCGTTGTAGGGGCATGATTCCGTATATATACTGTCCTCATAGAACTTCAGTAACTCAGCTGGTGAAGCCGATGAAGTATACTCAAACTGCCGCATAAGCACCTCAGGCTTACTGCTAGGATTCACGTCGTTGTATTTCATCTTGACTAACTTAAGAACCGGGATTTCGACTTCTGAGTTAACACATCCAAGAGTAGCAAAAATAATTAATGATAAAATCAATTGAGTTTTCTGTATCAACATCATTATTCATTGACCGTTTTTTTCTTGAATGAAGCCTTCAGTTGACTCATTGAATATTCATTGGCGGGCTTAAAGAAAGACCGCATTTTCTGAGATTGTTCTGTATCATTATATCCAAGACCAACTATGGTAATTTTCGTTATAGACACATCAATGGCTTCGAAATAAAAAATAGACCAAGTTTCTTTTGCCACATCTTCAAATTCAAAACCTGCTGGAAATCCTGTGGCTTTTAAAGACAACATCCTCTGAGGATCATAGCTCAAAATGGTGTTAACTATAGTATCCTGATCACCCAGTACACCATCTGCATTGTAATTAGCACGCCATTTGCCACCAACGCGAAAATCAATGTCGACAAGTGGCGCAACCCAAGACTGCAAACCTTCTGTCGTCGTAAATGCTTGCCAAACATCACCTATATTGGCATCAACCTCAAATACACCCTCTACCCGATAATCTTCAGCAACTGCCGAGCCACAAGCCAAGAATGTTGCCAATATGATTGAAGTAGTTTTTCGCCAGTTGCTCTTGATTATTGCAAGCATATACATGTTTAAAACCATTTAAACCTCCTGTTTTTAATCCATATAAATTGAGAGTAATTCATTATAAACCATAAATTCTATTGACATCATATTTACTAGTGTATTATAGTATTAATACACCAATACATGTTTGCAAATTAAACTTTGACATCATCTGCATTATTAAACTTATTTTCACTGAACACAGGCTCAGGAATTCCAATCTATCGTCAGTTGATTGATCAGATTAAACAAGCCATTCGCATGAATTTGTTAAGCGCCAATGAACAATTACCATCGGTTCGCAGTCTTGCCAATGCATTGCAGATTAACCCAATGACCATATCGAAAGCCTTTGCACAATTAGAACATGAAGGGGTATTAATTCGTAAACGCGGTGTTGGTATGTTAGTTGCGGCTCAACAACAAGGTACCAAAATCTCAACAGACCTGGAGCTACCGTTGATGCTATTTATTAAAAATGCCAGAAAAGAAAACCTCAGTGATGATGAAATATTAAACTTGGTTCAACAATATTTATCCATTCAAGAAAAGGAGATAAAAAAATGAATTCGCCCATTTTATCGATTAAAAACTTATCGAAATCTTATCAAAAGAAAAAAGTGCTTGGAGGGCTTAACTGGCAAGTTGAGCAAGGAGACATCATTGCCCTGTTAGGCAAAAATGGCGCAGGCAAAAGTACTTTACTCGAGACCATCATGAACCTGCGTGATTTTCAAAGTGGTCAATTGAACTTATGGGGTCATGAGTGGCATAACTTACCACAACCGCAAAGAGAGAAAATTGGTTTTGTGGCTCAAGACACTGTTGGCTTCGAGTGGATGCGGGTTAAGGAATTTTTATCATATTTGGGTAGTTTCTTCGAACACTGGGACAGTGCTTATTGTGAGGAGCTCAGGCATAAATGGCAAATAGATGCCAATCAAAAAGTAGGCGATTTATCTGGTGGACAAACTCAAATACTACATGTGATACAAGCCATTTCTATCAGGCCTGAATTACTGATACTAGATGAGCCGGTTGCACACCTCGATCCTGTTATGCGTAGGCAGTTTATTTCAGAATTGGTTGATTTATCCTGTGAAAATAATACAACCATTATATTTTCAAGTCATATCATTTCTGACCTTGAACGAGTGGCAAACAAAGTCGCTTTATTAAAAGAAGGTCGCATTGATATGAGCTTTGAAATTGAAAACCTAAAGTCTAACATAGCGCACTTAAAAATTATGGCTGACCAACCACTAGAACAAAGTGCTTACTTCGCTGAATTGAGTAATTGGCACACCTATGAGCAGGGCGCCACAGCAAAACTAATCAAACCAATGGATATCAGTATCCATGAGTTCATCGAAAACTCAGGTTATGACATCGAATATACACCTATTTCATTGGAAGATTGGTATTTGGAGGTTAACAATGAGTCCTATTAATCAATCTATAAAGTACCTACTCTTGAACTCGAAAGTATATTTGATCATTCTTGTGGTCTTTATTATTTCCATCATGATCATTGAAAGAGGGCTCAATCTAAACACACTTGAGTCAAAACCTTTCATATCAGGTCTTTCGGTTTCTGACCTGAGATCCATAACGCTGTTTTTTTGTGCCTCCGTATTTTTAGGCGTTTATTTGGCTGGTGGCTTAGTCAATTTAAAGAAAAATTATTTATGGAAAATCAGTAAAAAATACAAAAATTCACTCTTGCATGGTTTCTTTATCATCACTTTCATTGTCAATGCCATTCTGGTAGTGGGACTTAACCCAAGTTTAGTGAATGCAAAACTGATGTTATTACTGCCATTGTGCTTCACAGTATTTGCTTCCCAAATGGTTTTAGGCAAAAACCTTTTAGTCAAAGTGTTGGTGACGCCAATTCCACTTTTTATTGCCCAGCTTTATCGCTTTAATGTAAGTTTAGATGCCATTGTAATGCTGACAGTTTTAGCAACAGCCATACTTATTTATACCATGTACAAAAATTTATTTTATCAATTTGGTGTACATTTGAATATCAACGAAAATAAAAATAATGCCAATCTAGTTGCATACGCAACCACCGGTTTAAATGCATCGCAATTAAATAACATCAACTATCATGTTGGGCTCATAGTAGCCAAATGGATTACTGGCTCGAGAAGAGTCTTAGACTGGGCAATACTGATGCCACATACTCGCACCACGCTAATTACCTTGTTCTATGTGGTTTTGATGCTTGCAACCATGGTTCTAACTGGAGATAAGGTAAAGTCACAAGTACCCTTATTTACTGTCTTTTTTTTGCCAATGATCATCATTGGGACACTCATTGAATCTCGTAATCTATTCAGACAAACCAGAACAGTGGCACATGTGTTTACCGGTAAAAATCATCGCCAATTAAAAAATAAAATGCTGTTCGCTTTGGACAAAAATATCGCAGTTAATATAATGGTTTTTCTGGCTTGTATTCTACTGACCATTCATTTTTTCTCTATCACAGTCGCGCTGCAGACAATGCTGCTGACATTTGTGGCGATAACCTTTATTTCATTATCAATATACCCTTATTTACTGTGTTTGAACTGGGTTAACCTGTCTGCCTTATTGATAGGCTCTATGTTTATCTACATTTCAGGGCTCTATAAAGTGATCAAATGGATTGCTTCCAATCCTGAGCTGGCCATGACACTGCCATACCTGGCTTCTTTCATTATGGTGTGCCTGACACTGCGCATTTTAACGCAGTATATTTTTTGGCAACGAAAATTTGAAGCTTTGTTGAAAATGTGATTAAAGGGAGCAAAAAGCTCCCTTTGACCTGCTTGAAATATGCATGAAATTGGTTAAATAAATTAAATTTTTTATATTTCATTGATTGTTACTGTTGCAAATAAAATGACGTAAGCTGTTAATAAAAAAGGCACAGGATGAACAGCCATCTGGGGAAATTTCTTCATGTTTTGAACAGGCGGGATAAAGAAAAATGGATCATATTTTTCAAAAAATAATTCATTCCCTTAGCAATGGGCAAAAACTGCTGCTTATAAAATGAATTAACCACTAAATGACAATATGGGTATGCAAACCACCTTTCATCATGAAAAACCCTGAGCTGTCAATGGCTGTCTGGGCTGAGCTTGCCATAAATTTAAACTTTAGAGTGAACAAAACCTCCACAACTGAAGGTTTTGTTGCTCAAACATCCAATCTCAATTAGCTGATATAACGAAAACCGGTCCTGATAAATTGATCCACCTACCTCCTTCTGCCAAACAGGCTTGCCTGGCCATATTCCATTCAAAGCTGCCAGCCTCTGCATCTGGTCCAAACCAACCTGCCTGTCCATGCACACCATTGCCAGAAAGGTCACAAAAATATATAGTTGACCCAAATGCCTGCGAGGAAGCGGGCTTTAATAGTAATACTGCTGCGGCCAATATTGAAATTAATATAATTTTCATAAATTTTCTCTAAATAAATTAAAAGGAATTTCATTATGAATTCAATCGATTATTTTTCTTTACTTGGATTCAAGTAATAAGTGCAATTTAGTTATGCAGCGAGTAAATCGACTCGTTGCCCGTTAAATATTTCATCAGGTGATCGGTAATCTCTGGTTTTTCTTGGCCTACTATTAAGCTGATCCATCACATATTTTAATTG
>CALDFB010000055.1 GCA_937942365.1 uncultured Marinicella sp.
CCTACAGCTGGATTGCATTTTGATGATGAGGTGCTAAAAGCCATAAAAGCCAAAGGTGTGAATTCTGCTTATGTGACTTTGCATGTGGGTGCAGGCACTTTTCAACCAGTTAAAACAGATGAAATCGAGTCGCACCAAATGCACAAAGAATGGTTGTCTGTTGATCAAGGTGTTTGTGATGCTGTTATTCAGACACAGACCAATGGTGGCCGCGTCATAGCCATTGGAACAACTGCTGTGAGGAGTTTAGAAACTGCCAGTCAAAATGGTCAAATAGAGCCATTTGAAGGTGATACCCAAATATTTATTTACCCCGGATATGAATTCAAATGTGTAGAAGGTTTATTGACTAACTTCCACTTACCTGAGTCTACCTTGGTGATGTTGGTTTCAGCCATGGCAGGGCGTGAACATATCTTGTCAGCTTATCAACATGCTGTGGATGAGCAATACCGTTTTTTCAGTTACGGTGATGCGATGTTGATTGTTTAGCCAGATATATTCTTTTATCGTAATTTACCCGAATGGGCCACGCTTCTGAATAACGTGTTGGTCAACATGACATGCAACCCATCAAGAAATGCCCGTAAGGTGGGTTCTTGGGTGTAAGCTATCACCATGCCTTTGCCTTTGGGTTGGTGAATCAAATAGGGCTTGTAGGCCAATTGTTGGCGATTTTCTTCCCATAAATATCCACTGGCCAATAAATCATCAGGGCCTTTAAACCAAGCCACATTTTTGCCTTTGTCTAGTTGAATGGGGGTCATGATTTGATTTCCTGTTACCATGCCTATAACCTCAGGCTTTACTCCAGCGGTGAGCCAATGATCTTGGTCAACGGCTATTCGAGTTAATACCCCAGCCACGTTATCAGGTGAAGTTTGATTGGCTTGAATGGCTTGCATTAAATCATCTTTTTCCTTAAACAATTGCCCAGGAGCCGTGGTTTTTTCTTTATTTTTATTTTTGTCCTTGTTTGGCTTTTCTTGATAAGACAATTCTTTTTTGACGGCCAACCAACCAGGATTTTCGCTCAAAGCGTAATCAGTGGCTGTACCCAAAGTGATCAAAACGCCGCCATCATTAACCCAATCTGATATGTTATTTATTCCAGATGAGGTGAACGCGCGCTGGTAGTTGCCAGAGGGTAAGAGCAACACATCGTATTGATTCAGGTCAGCGAAATTAAGGTGCTGACTCCTGATTGCTGTGACTGGATAGCCTAATTGTCGTTCTATCACAAATCGGCTGTTCCCTGCACTTAAACTGCTGGTGGGCTCGTCCCAAGCCATGGCAATCTTAGATGCCTTCATTTGCGCCACATTGAAGCTACCAAAATTAGGTCCATCTGTAACCCAGCTGTTATCGACACCATTGATTATGGCACCGGTTTCTTCGGCTATGGATATTACTTTTTCAGCCAAATCACTGCCGTTTTGTTTGACTTCAATGATCAATGTGCCAGCGGGGTATTTCTTGTCGTTATGTGTAAAAGGCAAGTCAGAGGATTTAATGCTTATGCCTTGTCGTAAACCCTTGGTCAGAAATCTACCAGCGGCCATATCTCCCCAAGGAACCAGATAAGCCACTTTGGGGTTCGGGTTGTTGATTTGTGCTGACATCCAACCGCTTGAATCAAATGGCTTCAAGTCGTTGGCTTTAATGGCACATTGCACCACATCTAAATTGAACATCAGCGGTAATGACCATGCTGTCAGATCATAAATTTGGTCAGCTAAGTTGCGACTGCGTCTTTTTTCTTGGGTCTCAATGAAGTCAATATCCATATCAATCTGTTCACGCAATAAGGCTTCGACCATGCGACCTTTGGGTTGTGCTGGGTCAATAACGAAACTCCCTGATTGAAAAGTTTGGCCACAGCTTTTGATGTCTTGTGTGGTTTGACTGACTTCGATGCCGTGGGCGTCTAACAATTGAGCTAGTTTATACGCACCTGCCCGGTCAGATTGAACAGGAATCACATAAGGTTTGCTTTTTTTTCCAGCTGAAATGGCAGTGACTTGGTATTCGCGGAAATCGTTGAGTAATTTTTGGCGGCTATTGGCGGTGGCTTCAATGGTCGATATCGATGCAATGAAATGTTTTTGTACAGAATCTGCATAGGTGTATCTTGTACCATCTTTTTTGGTGAATACTTCTCCGCGCGCAGAACCTACTTCATAAGTGGATGCAGAAGCGCCATAAAAAGTAGGCCAACTGTCACCATAGCCAGGATAAAACGCATCGAAAACTTCGCGGGTGAAATAGTCATAACCCATGGCATCAAAATGCTTGGCATGGTTTTTACCGATTAAACCCATGTTTTTAATTTGATCTTGGGTCATCAAAGGGTTCAACGGTTCAGCGGCTGGGGCAAAATAATAAGAGGCATCACCACCCATTTCATGCAGGTCTATCACTACCAACGGTAAATATCGGTTCATATCAAAGATGCGACCTTGGGTTTCAGGTTGTGTCATCGCCAACCAATCACGGTTCATATCAAACAAATAGTGATTACTGCGCCCATTGGGCCACGGTTCATTGTGTTCCGCACTGTAGCGATCACCACTGGCCTCCATGCCCACAGTGGCATAGTAACGACTGGTGAATCGTTCACGTCCATCTGGGTTTTGTAAAGGATCGATAAAAACCAAAGCATTGTTCATGATGTTTTGTGTCATCGGATGATCTTGGGAGGCCAATAAATGATAAGCCGTCATCATCGCTGCATCGGTGCTACTGATCTCATTGCCATGCACCCCATAACCCAACCAGACCGATGCTGGCAAGGTATCGATCAACCGACTCGCTTCATTTTCATCGGTGATTCTTGGGTCTGCCAATTTTTGGATGTTTTGCTCAAATTCATCCAGTTTGGCGATGTTCTCAGCCGAGCCAATGACCAAATAAATCAGCTTACGACCTTCCCAGCTGTGTGCATAGCTGACTTTCTTGATGTGTTGAGGTGCAGCTTTTACTAAGGCATCAAAGTACCTCATCATATTGGCATAGTTGGTTATTCTTTCCCCAGCAGCGTGCCCCAATACTTCCTCATGTTTTGGTATGGATGCGTCATAAGTCACATCAGGCCAATACATTTCAGTGGCCAGCGCTTGTGAAAATATTGATAAAGTAGTAAAAAGAGTTAAGCAAATATATCTAACAACTGACATCGATTATTCTTGGTTTAAAAAAGTGCCAACAGTATAACTGATTACAACAACATGACATGTGTCTAAAGGCAGGGAATCAAGGTTAGGTTTTAACTTTTGAAACAGAACCGCTCATTTTGTTTCAATTTGATGAATCCCCTAACTCTTTTTCTAGTTCCCAAGCTCCCGCTTGGGAATTCATAGAGATGGTAAGTTTAAGAATGATTTTTTTGAATCAGTAATATGGTTATTGGATTTAATTCGGAATGTTGGTTTTAAGCATGTTTTTATGACATCCCTCTGCATTACCACGCAGGAGCATGGTAACGAGTTTGAATAGCTGGGAATTTTTGTAGTGGCTTTATTTGAGTAAATCGAACTTATTTATATGTTTAAAAAAAATGGAAATGTTTCATTTAATCAGCGATTATCTTGAATAACTTAAATGAAACGCTTATATTAATATTTAATATAATTGTGGTGATTAAGGTATGCATAAAAATACCAGTGTGACTTTGGGTGATCATTTAAGTGGCTTTGTTGATGAGAAAATAAAGCAGGGCAGGTACAGTTCTACCAGTGAAGCTGTCAGAGCAGGGCTTAGGTTACTTGAAGAGCAAGAAATAAAGCTTGAATTAATCAGAAAGAAGTTGGCTATTGGGGCAGGCCAATTGGATCAAGGTCATGGGCTTGATGGTGAGCAGTTTATGAGAGAACTCATAGATTGATGTCAAATTTTGTTTTATCACCAGAGGCTCAATTAAGCCTCAAACAAATTAAAACTTATTCAATCAAGCAATTTGGAACAGCCAGAACCAACCGCTATCTCAACGAAATTCTATTGGCTTTTAGGGCGTTGCTGGAAAATCCTGACATGGGAAGAAGCCGTGATGAATTGATGCCAGGATATTACAGTTATTTCGTTGGATCCCACACGATTTATTACAGAATTAAGCCTGATTTGATTGAGGTAATTGATGTGTTGCATCAATCTATGGAACCATCAAATTACCTCTCTGAATCTTAACCATCGCTCTATGAATGTTATCTGCTTATAAATTCATTATTGTATTCCTGTTTATTACAAGCTGTTCTTTTATTGAAACGGAAATCAATCTGCGTGCTTCCGATGTGGCTTTTATTTACGATGGCGACTCCATCACCTTTTATTGTATTGCTGATTATCATTGTGAGAAAAACAAAACCAAGGTTCGGGTTAAAGGTGTCGATACGCCTGAAATCAAAGCGGGATGTAAACAAGAGCAGGTGCTGGCGAGAGAGGCCAAGCAACATACGGTGGCTTTACTCAGAGATGCCAAGAGGATCACATTGGTCATCAGTAACTCTGAGCCCTATGACAGGTATAACCGTTTGTTGGCTTATGTCTATGTTGATGGGATTGGTCTACATAAGAGTTTAATCAGGCATGGTTTAGGACGTAGTTATTATGG
>CALDFB010000056.1 GCA_937942365.1 uncultured Marinicella sp.
CTCATACTTTCGTGATAATTACGGTATCGATAAAAACATCACTGAAATGATTGTGAATAAAGACAGCCCTTTAGTCGGTAAAATGGTGCGAGAGTTGGAATTTGATACCCACATTCCTAATATTGTTGCACTTTTCACTGAAGGCGAATCAACTCTATCACCCCCAAGAACCAAGTTCATTTGGAATGGAGCGGTTTTAGGCGTCATGGGCAGTAAAGAACAGATTGAAAGTTTTGCAGAAGAGTTTAACCTCACCATCTTACCTAAACTGAAACAGTTTAAATTAGATTTCAACCCTTCAATCTCTGGCACATCTGAAGCAGTGGTCGTCCCAGGTTCAAGGTACTTAGGGGTCAAACTATCAGAGTTTCATTTCCGCAAAGAATATGCCATCACGATTTTAGCCGTTTCAAGAAACAACCGCATTTACACCGGTGAAGAGATGTATGACCTAGAATTACAATTAGGCGATACATTCATTATTCACGGACGTTGGACTGATCAAATGGGATTGGGTAGATCACGAAATGTGGCTTTGGTCAGTGATGTACCTGCTGAACCACAAAGACCGCAAAAAATTCCTTTCGCCCTGCTGTTCTTTTCCCTGAGTATTTTCTTGGTGATTTTTACAGATTTAAAGTTGTCCTTGTCACTGCTTACTGGTGCCATTGGTATGATTGTTTTCGGCGTAATAAACATGGATGAAGCTTACCGTGCAGTTAGCTGGAAAACGGTCTTTTTATTGGCTTGTTTAATTCCTTTGGGTTATGCCATGGAACACACAGGTGCCGCCGCCTGGATTGCCCAAAATGTGATCAATACTTTAGGAACTGTCCCACAATTCGTTTACCAATTAGCCATCGCCACCTTGGCCACCTTATTTTCTTTGGTCATGTCTAATGTAGGAGCCACCGTTTTACTGGTGCCACTGGCCATTAACATCGCCATTGAGACCGGTGGCAACCCTGTTGTTTTTGCTTTAATTGTAGCCATTTCAACCTCCAATGCCTTCCTCCTGCCAACACACCAAGTTTCAGCTTTAATTATGGGACCTGGTGGTTACAGCGTCAGTGACTTCCTAAAAGTTGGAACCCTCATGACTCTGACTTTTATGGCCGTATCACTCAGTATGATCAATTGGTTGTTTTAGCTACCAATGCTTAACTGGCTTTTTTGATCTGACAAGCTTGCTCAATTTTCAATTTAAACAGTTCACTGAGTAACTTTTTACTGTTGTGATCAATACCTTGTTTACAATAGTTACATTCAGCCAATTGATTGATGATGGATTCAATTTCGTTCATGACTTTTTTTAATTCTATTTGATTCATCTATATTCCCAGCCTCAAGCTTAATTTTATTATTGATATGTGATTAATTTTAAGCATGGAAACAACTGTTAACCATCGCAAAACTCTGACTGACTTGTAAGAAAATATGGACACTCGTGATATAATTGCATTATTTAAAAGTTCACAAAGTTATGATCAAATTGGTGTTATTAAGGCATGGAGAGAGCGAATGGAACCTGGCCAATCGATTCACCGGTTGGAAAGATGTTGATTTAACCGACAATGGCATCAAACAGGCTGCATCAGCTGGTCAATTATTGAAAGAAGCTGGTTTTGAGTTTGATCAAGCCTACACATCTGTGCTTAAGCGTGCGATCAAAACTTTCAACATCGCAGCTGACAAAATGGACCAATCTTGGCTACCGGTCATTCGCAACTGGCGTTTGAACGAACGTCATTATGGTGCGCTTCAAGGTCTGAACAAAGCAGAAACTGCTGCCAAGTACGGTGATGAACAAGTTCATATTTGGCGTCGAAGTTATGCCACTCCGCCACCTAAATTAGCATGGGATGATGAGCGCAATATAGCCAATGACCGCAGGTACAAAGATTTAACCAAAGAGCAAATACCACTGGGAGAGTGCTTGAAAGACACTGTTGAAAGGGTTTTACCTTTTTGGCATCAAGCCATTGAACCAGATCTCAAAGCAGGCAAACGATTGATCATCACAGCCCATGGTAACTCCCTACGTTCTGTGGTGCAGTATCTAGACAATGTTTCGGAAACTGAAATCCTTAAATTGAACATCCCTACAGGAATGCCTTTGGTGTATGAATTAGATGAACAATTAAAACCAATTAAAAGCTATTACTTAGGCGACCAACAAGCACTCAGTGAAGCCATGGATGCTGTTGCCAAGCAAGGCAAGGCAAAAACATAGTAAATGAGAACCTCGAGCCAACCATGAAAACATTAGAACCCATACAATACCCATTGTTAGATCACATCAACATACCTGCGGATTTACGCCTTCTTGAAAAATCTCAACTACCTCAAGCAGCTGATGAATTACGTGCTTATCTGATTGAAAAAATTTCACAATGTGGTGGACATTTTGGCTCAGGACTTGGCACCGTTGAACTGACGGTTGCTTTACATTATGTGTTTCAAACCCCGCATGATCGAATCGTATGGGATGTGGGTCACCAAGCCTATCCACACAAAATATTAACTGGGCGCAAAGATCGATTGACCACCATAAAAAAACAAAATGGTCTGGCACCATTTCCAAAGCGAACTGAAAGCGAATACGACACTTTTGGTGTGGGTCACTCATCCACATCTATAGGCGCAGCCCTGGGTATGTCTTTGGGCAGTCAAATTACTGGCAATAGTCGTGAAGTAGTCGCTGTGATAGGTGATGGTGCCATGACAGCCGGTATGGCATATGAAGCATTGAATCATGGCGGTGACCTAGACACCAATATGTTGGTTGTTTTGAATGAAAATGAGATGTCTATATCGCCAAACGTCGGCGCTTTAACACGAATGCTGATTAAAATAGTCAGCGGCCGAACTTATAACAGGATGCGTGAAAAATCCAAACGAATCATGCGCAGAGGTTCATGGCTGTGGCGTTTCATGTCTCGCTGGGAAGAGCATGCCAAAGGTATGTTTGTACCTAATACATTATTTGAAGAATTAGGCTTTCACCACTTAGGACCTATCGATGGACATGATGTTGGACAATTGGTAGAAAAACTTGAAGTCGCCAAAGAAATTAAAGGGCCCAAGCTGCTGCACATCATCACCAAAAAGGGCAAAGGGTACAAACCTGCTGAAGAAGACCCCATCAAATACCATGCCGTAGGCACTTTCAACCCAGCCGAAGGCATTCAGTCTAAAGCCAAACCATCTAAACCCAGCTACACTGAAGTATTTGGACAGTGGCTTTGTGACATGGCTCGTATTGACAACCACTTGGTAGGCATCACCCCAGCGATGCGTGAAGGTTCAGGTTTGGTAGAATTTTCCAAACTCTTTCCAAAGCGTTACTTTGATGTCGGAATTGCTGAACAACATGCAGTCACATTGGCCGCTGGCATGGCCTGTGAAGGCGCTAAACCTGTGGTCGCTATTTACTCCACGTTCTTACAACGCGCCTATGATCAATTGATACACGATGTGGCCATTCAAGATCTTGATGTACTGTTTGCTATTGACCGTGCTGGTGTAGTTGGTCCTGATGGTGCTACTCATGCCGGCAACATGGACCTGAGTTTTCTCAGATGTGTACCTAACATGGTTATCATGGCACCAGCCAATGAAAATGAATGCCGCCAAATGCTGTACACAGGATATCAACATGCAGGCCCCGTTGCGGTTCGCTACCCTCGTGGCAAAGGCCCTGGCGCTGCGATAGTTCCCAAAATGTCAGCACTCGATATAGGTACGGCTGAGAGGCAGCGAAAGGGCGATACAAAGCTGGCCATTCTCTCATTCGGCGCCTTATTAGAAGCAGCCAAAGAAGTAGCCGAACAATTGGATGCCACGCTGGTAAACATGCGTTTCATCAAACCGATAGACCGTAAAATGATCGAGAAAATTGCTCGCACTCACGAGTACATTATCACTGTTGAGGACAATGTCATTCAAGGCGGAGCCGGCAGTCACGTCAATGAAGTACTCAATGAGCTGAAACTCGATGCTTCTGTCCTGAACCTGGGCTTGCCCAATCAATTTCAAGACCATGGTTCAAGAGAAGAACTGTTATCTGAAGCTGGCCTCACGCCTGAGATGATGTCACAACAGATCAACGCTTTTATCAAGAAAAAGCCAAATACCCAAGTTTATTCACTCTAAGCAACTTTCAATCAATCCTTTTCAAGAATAGATTCAGGCCAATTTTTAACAAACAACCTCTTGAATACTAATTTTAATCGAGTAAAAAAACTGTAATCAGAATTAAGTTCAACATATTCTTTATAAAATTCCAAAGGCCACTTTTCTTTCGGGTTATGTTTAAAGGCTAAATTAACTATATACATTTGATAATTCAACCACCCACACCATCTTGGTTGAGTAAAGTTCAAAGCTGCATCAAAACTACCAGAATATGATGGGTCAATTGCTACAGACTCATTGAGCAAATCCCAAATATCATCACTGGCGCCATGGAATAATCTAATTCTGTCTTCAATTAACCTTGGACTATCTGGTTGTATCTGCATGGCCCTATTCAGGGCTTCAACAGACATCTCGCTTAAATCTTCAAAAACATCCTGATGCGACTTGGTTACATTTGACCACCAATCATGTCCACGATAATCCCATGCCGTCTCTGTTAAAGCATAAGATACAGTCCACCAACTCTCAAAATGCTCTGGCCTTAAACGCAGCAACTCAAACGCAAAGCTTATGGCTCGCACATATTGTTCACAAAGCAAAAGCATCATCACAATTGCATGAATTATTCTGATGTTGCCAGGCCTTTTCTTTAACACATAAAACAATCGTCTGGCTGCCTCTCTGTCTAAATCAAAACTATTATTTTCCTGATATTTAATGGCTTGTTGGACCAGCAACCAACTATGACTATTCCATTTCTTCTCTAGCAATTCGTATCGAGCATACATCTTTTTTGACGAATCAAAACCACTGGGCTCTAAATACATGATCAAATACGCCATAGAAGGTAATTTCACATCTTCAAAATTCAATTTAATTGTACTTGAAGCATCACTCCAACTTGAACCATCTAATTGACACATAAGCTCAATATAAGTCCTGATTTCACCCTCTGGTAACCATGAATTAAGGATTTGTATTTCTTGCTGAGAAAGTAAAATTTCCAATTGTTCTAGTATCCAGGAAATCGCAGCACTCAATACAGTCGAATAACAATCAGAACCCTCAGAAGTTAATGTCTTCCTTTCTGACACCTCATTTCCTTGTACATCTAGCCACTCAATTGTTAACTTAACACAACTACCTTCTGCTTCTACACTGCCTTGAACTGCACAATCAATTTCATTGAAATCAGAGCAATAGCTCAAAGCGTGCTGCTCGTACTCGGCTGAATAACTGTTACTGGAAGTCCAAAGATAATTCCGCTTACCATTTGGGTGGGGACTTATCTGATCCAATGGATAGTTCAATCCAAGAGCTGGCAAATCAGAAAGTATCAATTCAACGATATCAGCAAAAGCGCGGCCAGCACCAGGCATCAATTTATTTGAATCTCTAAAAACACCTATCAAAACAGCTTTGGCTGTTTTTTTAATTGTTATATTCGAATCAAAGATTTGATCAAAAGACTCAACAGGCTCACCAAATTCCTGCATATATTGGCTCACTTTAGTCGTCAATTGATTCGCCTGTTCTGTTAGCTCATTTTCAAATTCACTGTTCATTTTCAAGTCTCCATTAATACTTAAACAAAAAATACTATTCAGTCTTAGCCTTTTACTCGAAGCCACAAACGGCGTAAACACAGAAATCATCTCCAATAACCTCGGCCAAACTGGGATAACGGCATTCTGAGAAGACCTCTTGCTTATAATTTAAAGTAACTCTCATTACCTAAACTGGTTTGGCTAAACACAAGCATTCCTTAATAAAAAAAACACCTTAAAAATACCATAAATATTTTTATAACAGATCTCTGCTCATGAAAGTGTCATGAAGAGCCTATACAGTTGCAAAACACCAGAAGTTTTTTCTGCATACTTTTAAATATACACCAATAGCAAGATATTATGAAAAAACTTATTATTAAATCTGTATTATTGTTCTGTTTGACTGGCTCGGTTTCTGCCAACAACTCCAATGGCTATATGGATTCAATATTTAATGAGCACACAAACTCAAAGTATATACAAATCAATAATTCTGCTAATAAATCGCAATCCGCCAATCAATGTGCAAGAGAATGTTATGAAGATTATAGTAATTGTTACCAGTCAGGTGAGGATGATCGAGCTTGCTGCAACCGTACACACCATTACGCTGGATAACGGTCTGGAGTTTGCTCAACATGAGATGATTGCTCAAGGTTTGGATACAAAAATATATTTTGCCCACCCATACAGTTCATGGGAGCGTGGTATTAACGAGAACACTAATGGCCTGATAAGGCAGTATTTCCCTAAGGGTACTGACTTTAACCAAGTCAATGATGAGCAATTAAAATATGTGATGGATCAGCTTAATAGTAGGCC
>CALDFB010000057.1 GCA_937942365.1 uncultured Marinicella sp.
AAGATAAAGGTAACATATATATAGTTGTCAATTTTGATATGATCGTAGCACACATTAAAGCCATTGGTAAGGAACAAAACATCTATTTAAAGTGTGAGAAGTATGTAATTTATTGTGGTAAAACTGTTTCTGGAACAGTCATTACCCTGACCCAATATAATGAATATAAATTTATCATGGTTACAGCTCCTGGCAACCTGTCTGAAGCAAAAATATTCAATAGCTTTAATGACGATGATTTGATATTGACCCGCAGTATTTCTGAACCATTAATTGTTTCATGTGTCGCTGAAACTGTGAATAGAAAAGGAACCGATGTATCCATGCAGGTTGAGTTTTTAGATCCAAATGGTAAGTTATGTATCGCTCGTTGGGACCCTAAAATCTTGGTTGATACTGACCCAGGCTTGGTGACAGAAGATATTGTTAATGTTAATAGCCTTAATAAAACTCAGCTCAAGTCGTCTCACTGAGTTTTATAACTCTTGATTGCGATAAGTTCTGATCAATTGCTTGAATTTGCTGTGTTCCTGAGTGCGGCTTAATAAAGGGGTGTTCATTATCTCGTGAATTGAATAATTTTTCTTTAAGGCTGTTTTTAGGTGCTCAATTGATTTCTCGATCATGCCTAATTGTTCATAGGATTGAGCAGCGATAAAGTGTTCCATTCCTGTGTTGGCTTGATTGATGTTGTCCAGGTATTGATTGGCTTCATTAGCAAAACCCACGTTTGATAAATAGTAGGCTAAATCGACTTTAACAGAAGTGTCATTGGGGTTGGTTTGTAAAGACAGTTTGGCCAATTTAATCGCTTGTGTATAACAGTCCAAACTTTTGGGGTTGTTAACTAACTTATAAGCATCGCCTAGGTTGCCCCAAATATTAAAATTTGTGTTAGAAATTTGAATGGCTTGTTCATAAGCCTCTATGGCTTGATTGTATTGACCCAGTGAAAAAAACATGGTTCCGAGGTTGGAATATGCATTGTCAGAGGGCTTTAACTGAATAGACTTTTTCGTGTACTCAATGGCATTTTTAATGTCGCCCATAGCATAATAAGATGCAGCAGTGAGTGTGAACCCAAAATGATTGTTAGGGCTGGTTTTAATCAGGTTTTTAAACTGTTTTAAGGATTTTTCATAGTTTCCATTACGAAAATAAAACATCCCCAAATCTGATATGACATTCCAATTATTCGTAGCCAATTGACTGGCCTTGATATAAGTTTCTTCGGCCTTTTTGTGTTTTCCTAATTGGGTGTAAGATTTGGCCAAACCTCTTCGAGCTTTTATTAATGAAGCATTCTGTTGTATACTTTTTTGGTAAAGTTCAGATGCTATTTTGTAATTCCCTTGTTTTCTTTCTGATTCGGCTGTCAGGTAATTGATTAAGGTGTTTTGAGGGTTAATTGCTTGTAACTTCTCTATTTCTTTTGATGCTGCGTGTAGCCACTGAATATTTTTGCTTTTATCGAAATGTAACAAGAAAGTTTCTATAAGGCCTACATAAGCGCTTTCATAGTTTGGATCGAGCTCAATGGCTTGAGTAAATGCGTTCAAAGATTTTTCTAAATTACCAGTTTGGTCATAACGATAGAGATGGCCTTGTCCGGAAATATACGCTTTATAAGCCCCATCTAGTTGCGGTCTTTGCGCGTTAAATTGAGCAGTTAATGTATCTGGAACTGACCAATTCAGCAGAGACAGTGTTTTTTCTCTGATCATCTCATAGCCTTGAAAGAGCTCGGCGGCATTGATGCTCATTTCAACTGTTTTCAATTGTTGTCCATTTTGACTATTAATGAGATTGAGTACAACCAAACGGGTGGAACCCATGTGTTGAATGCTTCCAGTTAGGATCAGATTAACGCCAAACTTATCGGAAATAATTTGCGGGGTAGGGGAGTCGAATCTTCGAATTTCTGTAGAAGGAATGACCCATAAATCACCATATGCACTGGCAATGGAAGATAAATCGCTCCCTAAATTGACTGACAAACCATCACTGAATAATTGAATTTGCGGATCCCCACTGATGTTTTCAAAAGGCATAATGGCTATTTTAGTTGCTTCTTCGAGTTGTCTGTCGATCAACTGTTGTGTAGATAGTGGAAATGCGATGTCTTTTAAGTTCCAGCCAAGGGCAAATAAAAAAGTAACAGTAATAACAGCTTTAGTCATCCAATGGCTGCGTTTCCACCAATTTTGTTGGTAGGTAAGTTCTTTGTAAATATCAATCAACTCAACAGCAAGTTCTTTGGTGCTTTGCCAACGGTCTTGTCGGTTCTTAGCCAGCATTTTTTCAACAACTGTGACCACCCTGAGTGGTAAATCCGGTTTTTTCTTATGGATGGGAACATAGTTTCCAGTGAGGATTGCATCATATAAAGTATCTATTGAATTTTGTGGGAAAGGACTTTGACCACAAAGCATTTCATAAAAGACTGCACCGAAAGAAAAAACATCGCTGCGATGATCAAGGTTAAGTTTTTTGATTTGTTCTGGTGACATGTATTTTGGGGTGCCAATAACATGTTTCGTGGAGCGAGGTTTTAAGTCTGGTTCGTTGGGGTTAATAAGGCCTGACACGCCAAAGTCTAAAATTTTAATTTGTCCTTCAGAGTTGAGCATGATGTTTTGTGGCTTGATGTCTCTGTGTATGATGAGTTGTTCATGGGCGAAGCTTAAACCCTTGGCAATTTGTAATGCATAATTCAAAGAATTTAGTAAAGAAAAGCCATTGATCGGCATCAATTCATCCAGTGATTTTCCCTTGACCCGTTCCATGACGATGTAATTTTTATTTTTAGATCGAGCCACATCATAAATTGTGACAATGTTAGGGTGGTTTAATTGGCTGGCAATTCTGGCTTCAGCAAGTAAGGTGTCAGCCGTCAGGTTTTCTTGAACATTTGATCGTAAAACCTTGATAGCAACATCTCGATGTAAAACTTTGTCACTGGCATGATAGACATTTCCCATGCCTCCTTTGCCGATAATTTGATGGATCTCAAAAGAATCTAATTCGTTCAATAAATTGATATCATCCAAATCATCAATCCCCAATTGGGTTTCGGAGTTAATTGATGAAGTTGTGCTATGGGTAGTCGGTTGCCCAGGTCTGTGATTGACTTGCTTGGTATCTTCAATTGGTTCACATTTGAGCTTCCAGTTACAATTTAAACACTCATGACTAGAGGGTGGGTTTAAATGTTTACATTGGGGACAAATCATACTAAATATTCTTCACTAGACATAAAAGTTATGACTTTAATTACTTGAAACATGTCTATTATATTGGTTTTCTGT
>CALDFB010000058.1 GCA_937942365.1 uncultured Marinicella sp.
AGCAGATGGTGTTATAGGTGGTCCATTGGATACCAATGCCTCAGGTGCTTACTTGTTTGATGACTTACCAGTAGGTCCATCAGGAGCTCCGATTTGTTACATCACTGAAGTTGATGTGAATGATGCTGATTTAGGTAATTGCGATAACTTGATCACAGATCCAACCACAGAGCCTGATTTGGATACTGATAATCCAGACAGTACGGGTAATGACATTGGTTTTGATGAAGTTGTTGGTACTCAACTGGAATTAGGGAATTATGTCTGGTATGACAATAATCAAGATGGCTTACAAGATGTTCTTGAGCGAGGTGTCAATGGCATCACTGTAACTTTGTATGATAATGCGACTTGTTCTGGAACGGCGTTTGATACCCAAGTAACAGCCAATGGCGGTTCACCTGCCAGTGACGGTTATTACTTGTTTACCGACCTAGGTGCAGGTGACTACTGTGTTGCGTTTACAGATTTGCCGGTAGACTTTATATTTACATCAACCAATTCAGGTGACGATACACTTGATTCTGATGCTGATACAGTGACAGGTCAGGTAACTGGTATTGATCTAAATGACAGTGATTACACCGTAGATGCGGGAATTTATGCAGCAACAGGAACGGTTTCTGGTCTGTTGTTCTGTGATACTGAACCTGAAAATGATTCTTATGATTTGGGTGAAGAAATAGCCGGTGTGACAGCAACCTTAATGCGTGATTCAGATTGTGATGATGTGGGTGATATTTTAATTGGTAGTATCGAAACTGATACTAATGGCGAATTTGAATTTACCAATTTACCTGTGAGTCTTTCTCCAACCCCACCTAACCCATCTGTATGTTATGTTCTGTCATACAGTCAAGATGATCCAGAATTAGGTGATTGTTCAATTCCAATTACCCCAGAGACTCAAACTGTAGAGCTATCAATTGATGACCCCGAAGCAGATACACAAATATTCGGTGTCGTTCCAAGAGGTGAGCCTACTGCAGTGCCATTATCTAGAACTTCGATGTTGTTGTTGATGGTATTGATCATAATCTCTTTGCCTATACTGAGAAGGAGGAAACTTATCTGATTTGAATTGAGTAATAACCAGTAAAAAAGCCGCATATATTGCGGTTTTTTTACGTTTTGAAAGTAGTCTTAGTCATTATTGTCGAACACAGCTAACCAATTAATCTTAGATACAGCGATTCCATTGATCATATACTGGTAATTAGGAAAGCCACATAAAAAGAAGAGGAAACTGATGTAGCTTTCGCTGGAGAACAAGGTTTTAAATATTAAAAGTTATACTGTAGGCCCATGCCTATGGTCAGTGGATCATAATCTAAATCATTGATTTGACCCATATTTCCCTCACCTGTCAGGTCAATGCCTGAAAAACTACCGTATCTGATTTCACCATTAAGTGACCAAGCATCATTGATGGCATAGGTGACACCACCCATTACTTGAAACCCGGTGTCGCCATCTCCAGTAAAAGAAAGCTCTACCCCTTCAACTTCAAGGTCGATATCAATTTCTTGGCTGAACATCAGTCCTGCACCAACATAGGGTTGCCATTTACTTTGGGTATTAAAATGGTAGTAACCATTTAAAAAGAATACGTTTGAAGCGTAATTACCTTCAGGGTAAACAGTCCCATCTGCTAATGTGGTTTGACTGTCATTGCTGCGGTACTCCCATCCAAATTCGGCAGCCCATTGATTGCCAAAGTTATAACCAAATGACAGACCTGGAGTAAAACCTCCATCTAACTCAATATCTGCAGTGCCATTAACAGAACCCAAGTCAACAGTTCGCCCTTTTTTATCACCCATTTGGCTGATGCCTATAGTGGCTTTTAAGTACCAAAATGGATCTGCCAAAACAGTTCCACTTTGTAAAGTAAGTAGGCCTGTTAATATATATAGTTTTTTAATTTGCATGGTATTTTCCTCGTAACGGTTATTTAAGTTAAAATCAAGTTCTATGATAGTTTTCAGCAGTAGAGATGGAGTGAAAACCAAGCGTAAATGCACCAATGGGCAGTTATTTGTATGAACGGGCAAATTAAACAAACTTTTGATTTTGGCAACATATCACCAATCAAATATTTTTTTTCTGTGGCATTCCTATTGGGAGTTCTATTCTCCTTCATCAGTCAGAGTGACAGCCCTGGTAGGTGGTTTGGGTTTGCTTTTATCCAATGGCAATTACAAACTGGTTTGCCTATAGCTTTATTGATCGTTTCTCATATGTTGTTGAATCGTTTCACTGGGTTTGATCGGCTTAATTCATGGTTGCAACTGTTTATTTCAGGTTTGATGGGAGTACTCATATTTTCTCCATTGGCATTATTGTTGGATTATTTTTTTGGTCAGAACCAATTTTCACAAGAACAATGGTATGAGCAACTTTTAGATGAATTAGGAGGTGTTGGGCCTCCAGTTATCATCAGTTGGGTAGCCATGAATGCACCATGGATTTTAGGTTACAGAGTCAATCAGCTTGAGCTTAAAAGGGATGATGATATTGAGATAAACTCGTTGGGGGTTACTGAAATCAATCCATCAATTGGCGAAGAGTCTTTTGATGAACCGTTGTTTTTTAAATTGTTACCAGTAGCGATAGGCACTGAAATCACTTTCCTCAAAGCAGAACTTCATTATTTAGAAGTTAATACCACCAAAGGCCAAGCATTGATTCTGTATAACTTGAGAGATGCCATTGAAGAGTTGTCCTCCCAGTCTGGCATTCAATGTCATCGTTCATATTGGGTCAACCTGAAATACATTCGAAGTTTTAAAAAGCAAGGGCGGCAAGGAACACTTGTATTAAGTCAGGATCATGAAATACCTGTAAGCAGAACCAAGCTCAGTCAGGTCATGAATATCTTATAATTATTGACAAAATTTGAATAACACCTATGTTTGACAGGAGTTGGAATACAGGGAGTTTAAAGATTCTTTGACGAGGTTCTCATTTTCCAAACAAAAAAGAAAAAAATTGCAAGTTTCTAGAATCCAAGTGCTTTAAAAAAAGCATTTGATGCGATTAAATTTGTAACCTGGGCCACAAAACATTAAACTGAAAATTTAGGCTCAAGGACTTAATTTTGGAAATCAATCAAACCATAATCATCATCGCTGTGACATGCGTGATTACTTATTTGGCATGGCAAAACAAGCAGTTGATGGAGCGTTTAATCTTTTGGTCTCCGGCGATTAAAGAAGGTCAAGTGGAACGGTTTATCACCCATGGATTTATTCATGCTGATGGCATGCATTTATTATTCAACATGTTCACTTTTTATTTTTTTGGTTCTGTGGTGGAGAGTTTTTATCGACTGCATTTTGGTGGTGCGGGCTTCATTATTTTTTACTTAGCTGCGATTGTGGTGGCTATGTTACCTTCATACTTTAAACATAAAAATAATCGTAACTACATGAGCTTAGGTGCATCAGGTGCAGTTTCTGCTGTGTTATTTGCCTATATTTTATTTTACCCATGGGAGTTGTTGTATTTATTTGCAGCCATTCCAATTCCTGCCATAGTGTTTGCAGTGGCTTATGTCTGGTACAGCATTCACGCCGGTAAAAAGAACAATGACAACATCAACCACAGCGCACATTTATACGGCGGTTTATTTGGGGTGGTGATGACAGCGGTTTTAGAGCCTCGAATTGTCAGTCATTTTTTTACTCAATTATTTAACCCGAGTTGGTTGTGAATTCGTATAATCAATCTACAGTTAGTTGATTATCAAGAATGATGCCTAGATTCACAAATAATGGCGGATGAATGTGTTATTCTAATCCATATTAATAAAAGAAGAAAAGTTTATGAAAAGAATGATTGTATTGTTGATGGTGTTGAGTTGTTTTAATACCTTATATGCTTTACCAAGCGGTGCGCCAATATGTGAGGTTTTTGCTGACTTCTCGAATATCACAGGTATGACAGATCGCGGCAGAATTCCAAATTCAGGAGATTATAATCTGTCAGCGAATGTGAGTGAGTACAATGCCTTTGAGCATGTTGAAATCACCATAGATGGTGCTTCATTTAGAGGGCTGATGTTTACTGTAGTAGATAAATTAGGCAATCGAGTGGGGTCATTCTCTCCTGACTCACAAGTAGGTAACTGCCAAGGCGGCGCCATGTCAGTCACTCACACCACTCCACTGGGTTTAGATACTAAAACGTTGTTTTGGATCCCACCAACAGAGCCTGTAGGAACAGTTTATGTGTTGGGCTATGTTTATGATGGTGAATCACGTAATTTTCACCGATTTGTCAGAGATGATGACTCTGCATTGGAAATCACTCAAAGTGATGTGATCTTTTTGAACTCTTTTGAATGATGCTATTGGAAAAGGTCTAACAGTTCAGGCTGGTTCAATTAAAATCGACTGCAATTCCATGTGTTAATTGAGATAAATTGAAGTGATTGGCCAATGTTTGTCCCATATCCGCAAATGAATTTCTGGGGCCGATGTTTTGAGTCGTTATATCAGGTCCAAAGAATAGCACCGGCACGTGTTCACGGGTGTGATCAGAACCAGGAAATGTTGGGTCACAACCATGGTCAGCAGTAATTAAGGCCAGATCTCCTCCTTGCATGATGTGTTCTAATTCAGGCAAACGTGCATCGAATGCTTCTAAGGCCTTAGCATATCCGATCACATCACGCCTGTGTCCAAAGTGACTGTCAAAGTCAACAAAATTAACAAACACCAAAGTATTATCTTGAGCCTGTTTCAGCTCTTCGAGCATGGCATCAAACAATGCCATATTGTTTTTTCCTTTGACAACTTTGGTGATGCCACGGTCTGCAAATATATCGGCAATTTTGCCAACAGACACCACTTGCATGTTGGCATCTACCATAAAGTCTAATAAGGTGTTTTCAATTGGCGGCGTAGTGAGGTCCTTGCGGTTATTAGTGCGTTGGAAAGATTCAGCATCATCTCCAGTAAATGGCCGTGCAATCACCCGAGTCATATTCAACTCATCAACTAAATTTTTAGCAACAGCAGAGATCTCTAACAAACGATCTAAGCCAAAATGCTCTTCATGGGCAGCAATTTGAAACACTGAATCTGCTGATGTATAGCATATTGGCTTGCCTGTTTTTATGTGTTCTTCACCAAGTTCTCTGATGATTTCTGTACCCGAAGCATGGCAGTTTCCTAAAATGCCAGGAAGATCAGTTTGCTCAATGAAAGTGCTGATTAATTGATCAGGGAAGCATGGGACTGTTTTAGGGAATGTACCCCATTTAAAAGGCACCGGAACGCCAGTCATTTCCCAGTGGCCACTGGGCGTATCCTTGTCTTTGCTTTTTTCAATGGCATAACCGTATGCAGCATTGATCGTTATGTTGTTGTCAACCCCAGCAAGTTGTCTGCCTGAACTTTCGGTTTGAGCAGCCGCTAATCCCAGTCGAGTTAAGTGAGGAATCTTTAGAGGACCTTGTCTAACGCCTTTAGCATTTGCCAAGCCTTGAGCGCAATGCTCAGCGATGTGGCCTAATGTATTGGCTCCGTCATCTCCGTATGATGTTGCATCGGCACTGGCTCCAATACCTAATGAGTCCATGACTAAAATAACCGCTCTTTTCATATTGTCTGTGATTTACATGTGGTTGTATCTGTCATATTCTATCAGTATCTAGCTATTACAGAATAATGCGATGACCAAAATAATTGAAATGAAAAGTAAAATTAAAATTTATGGGGCTGTCATGTTATGGTTGCTAATAATATCAATAAATATCTCCCAAGCTGCTGATGTGGACTTAGTTAAAATTACCCAAGCAACTACTGAAATTCAAAAAAAGTATTCCGTGGCAGCGGTAAGCGTCTTAGTTGTTAGCCAGGATGAGGTGTTAGTTAATTTACATTCAGGCATCAGAGACTGGGGTAGCAATAAGCCATTCACTGAGCAAGACATGTATCGAATTGGTTCTATCAGTAAATCTTTCGCGGGCGTTTTGGCTTTGCGCTTGCAGCAAAAAGGACTGATTAATTTGAATGATTCGATTGTTGATTATGGTTTGGCTTCATATATGAACAATAGCTATCCAGCGCGAGTCATTACATTGGCACAACTACTCGAACACACAGCTGGTTTATCAGATTTGGCCAAAGCTGAATGGGATTACAACGATGCTGAGCCCATCACTTTAAAGCAGGCATTTGACCTTAAATTAGGTGATCATAAAACTCGATGGGAACCAGGTGTTCATCGATCATACAGTAATGTGGGAGCAGGGTTGTTTGGTTTGGCTTTGGAGTTAAAATTGGGTCAGTCTTATGAGACATTGATGCAGGAACATGTGTTCAAACCATTACAGATGAATGACAGTGATATGTTGTTATCTGATACGACAGTTAAGCGCTTGATCAAAGGCTATGACCGTGATGGTAGAAAGCCGATTAAATATTGGCACAATATTTACCGGCCCTTCGCAGCCATTAATAGCGACAACCAAGATATGGTCTTGTGGTTACAGATGTTGTTGAATACAAATAATGATTTTCTCAGTACAACAGACAGAAAACGCTTGGTTCATCCGCAAACTACATTGGCAGGGCAAGATGGGCTTGAATATGGTTATGGTCTAGGTGTGTATCAATGGCAAACGGGTGGTCACAGTTTTTATGGTCATGGTGGTGATGCAGATGGTTATTTGACTCGCTTCGGACTGAACCCTGAAAGTGGCTTGGCCTATTTTGTGATGATTAATGCATTCAATAAAAGACCATTGAATGAAATAGTGAACCTGATTGAAAGTCAAATCACTGTTGATTTACCGAAGCCCAAATACCCTTTGCGATTGGAGTTGACGGATAAAGAAATCGAAACATATCAAGGTGAGTACTTACAAGTGACTTCAAGATTTGGTATTTTAAAACCTGTCTCGACAAAGCGGTTAACTGTCAGATATCAAAATGGACAACTCATGTATCAGTTTAACCAAGGGCGTGAGGTTGTTATTCACAAAGTACGAAAGGATCAATTTCGCACCAGTAACCAGTCAGTTGCAACCATGGCCTTCAACACCCACAAAGATCAATTCTATTTTCAAGGGGAGTTAGGTAACTTTGTTAAGGTGGTTCAATAATCAGCATTTAAGGTAATTGACCTAACGGTATATTTAACTTGTTGTGGGTATAATAAGTTTTTGATGGCAGAATAATCATGAATA
>CALDFB010000059.1 GCA_937942365.1 uncultured Marinicella sp.
ATTTGCATTGGCTGGTGAAAGTAACAAAGGAAATGGTGGTAATTTGGAATTGAGGAAGTTCGTCATTAGTAACAATGGTGGCTCTTCGAAATCGAACAAGTATCAGGTTAAAGGTACTTTGGGTCAGGTTGTGGCAGCAACGTCTTCATCAAACAGGTATGAAGTTTTTAGTGGTTTTTGGCAACAGAATCGCGATTTAATTTTTATTAACAAATTTGAATAATTAAGGAGATGATAATGAATACACATTTAAAAGTTTTAATTTTGGGCGTTTTAACGTTGATGTATAACCCTGTTAACTCCCAAGAAGTGGTTGGGACTGCGTTTAACTATCAGGGGGAATTGATTGATTCAGGAAGTCCGGCCAATGGTTTCTATGACATGAATTTTAGATTATATGATGAAGTTGAGGGTGGGCAAGTGCTTGCCTTTGACCAGGTTCTTGATATAGAAATTATGGATGGTTTGTTTCATGTTGAGCTGGATTTTGGGGACGCCATATTTATGGGCGATGCCCGTTGGATCGAAATAGAAGTGTTGGATGTTGAGTCAAATAAAGTGAACCATTTTGGCAATCAAGGCGATGAGATATTAAGCCCAAGACAACGAATCAATAACACCCCCTATTCAATTCAGTCTAGTTTTACTGAAAATGTTGATCACCCTTGGGAAATTATCAGTAATGGTACACTGAGGTCACCTGGTGATATTGAAATAGGTAGTGGTAATGGCGTAATTTCAGATGCCAAAGTGACCATCAATTCTGCGGTCGACCAAGACCCACTGCGGGTAAGAATCAGTGGTGGAACAAAACTGGCAGTGGGTGCCAATGGAGGTACATCTATGGGCACCAATGTTCTGGCGCCAGAAAATGGTTTGAATTTAGGTGGAGATGCCATTCAACCTTCATCATCGAGGGGGTTTGTTAAAGCTGCCACCGTTATTGGCTGTAATGTTGCAGGGATTGGTTCTGACAGTTCGGTGAAGTATTTTAATCTCATCAATGAGGCCGATTTTTCCACAACAGTTACTGGAGCAAGCGGATATTGTGTCGTGAATGTGCCATTTAACTTGGATCAAGTTTTCTTCAGTTTAAGTGCTTTCCCGGTGATTGCAAACACCACTGATTCGATCACAGCCAGTTGTTCTCAAATATCAACATCTCAATTGGCATGTAAAATTTACGAGGGCAACGGTGACTTTGCTGGTCAAGGCGGGTTTTTACAAATTATGTTTTATTAAAAACAGCCAGGTAGGAATGATTAAATTTAATACAGGGTTGTTTATTTGCCCTGTTTTTTTTTGAAACTAGGTTCGCCCAAAGATTTATATTGAGCCTGATTTTAATGGTTAACTATTTTCTAATTAAACCCGTGGTGCATTTGGAGCCCTGCCAACAGTTCCTCGAAGAAAAAGAGGTTAAGGCTCTGAATGCACTACGGGTTCATATATTCATTACTTGGTAGCTGTTTCAATGAGTGATTCACAAAGGCTTTCTGTACCTGGTACAGCTCGTTGAATTGGAAAAGTACGACCTAACTCAGGTCTATCGGTAAATTCATAGGTAACTTCACCCGTAGCACATTCGGTAAAGTTGAAGGTAATGTTACCTACTGATGTGGTGCTGACTGCTTGTGGGTTATCAAACAAGCCACCGGTTGTTTCAAACAAATCTAAACCAGCAACACCACCAGAGTAATTTCCTGATGCCGTAAACCACCTGCCGCCAGTGTCATCATCTGCCCTATTTTCATCGGAAAAATCATGTGTAAACCAAGCCACAAACATAAAGTTATCAGCAGGTCTTACATCAAGCAAAAACCCTGAACCCGATGTTTCAGGAAAAAACCAAGTACCAGCTATCCCTTGATTTATTTGAAAGTCAGATTCCTCAACCTCTTGTGCTTGTATACTAATGGCAGAATCATCATCTCTCACAAAACGATAAAATTGTTGGCTCCGTTGATTTCCTCTGGTTCCAGACAATATATATGCCTGTACATAAACTGTTCCAACTGACTCAGCTGGTGGAATCCAAAAAACACTTCTGGTCATCACATTACCGTGCGCAGTACTGTGAGTAACGGATAAAGCACTGCCTTGACAATCAACAACCTGACTGTCGTTGGTATCAAACGAACCTACACTGACTCCATTTTCATCCACTAATTGAACCATAATGCCTGTAAAAACTGGGCCTGAGATGGTTAATTCAATCGGTTGGGAACTGCTGTAATTGGGTGAGTTTGAAGTGATTGTGTATGATCCAGAATTTGGGTTTCTTACTCTATTTTGCATGGCCGTGATATTCGAGTAATCAGCCACAACAAAACAAGTACCAGCCCCAGAACTAAATGCCTGAACATCACTTGAATAACTCAAAGTGATCAATATTATTGAGATAAGATAACGCATGATAATTTTGACTCCTTACAATAGTTTAATTTAAACCTGATCAATAAAGACCTGAAGCTTAAGTAATTCCTTGCAAAATCCTGAAATTACCCATAATACTCAACAAGGAAATCAGCGAAAATTAATTCAAAAATCAATCAGCTAATACTGAGATCGAAATAAAACTGTAACTTTTAAAATGCCTTTTGGTGTGACTTTCTCCCCTCATCCTTTTTATTCAATTATTTGTGCGTGTGATTAGCGGATTAAAATTATTTTAGTACAAACATGAGTTACGACTAAAAAATTACCTGTCATGTTATTGCAACAAACTTTGAGTCTTTTTAAAACGGAGCTAAGAGGGAAATCCCTCTTACAAGATGCAATTTCAGCAATTAGTAAGCGATGCAAAAATGTTTGTGCCCCAATTGCAATCTTGCTATCGCGTTTCTCACTTTAACTTCATAATTGAATACAGATTAATAATACAATACCCGTGACACATTTGGAACAAATTCAGTCATATTTGACTTTAAGCTGAGACTCAGCATGATAAAAACACGGCATATTGAGGATTTTTTCATGTGTTATCGCTCATCAATCTTTTGATTGAGAATTTTCCAAAACTCGATGAATTTCAATTATGTTTTCCCTAAATTCCTCTGCATAACCAAGCTGGTGCTTGAGGAAAGAGCCAATTAAGTATACAGTGATGATACTAGAATAACGATCAAAAAGGACAGGTAAATAAAAAGGTAAAATATGTATGAATTCAATGAAAAAGTATACCCCTACAGTACCAGCTTAACAATGGGAAATGTTGGTGGTAAGTGGAAGGCAGTTATTCTTTATAATCTGAAGCCTAACGCTCTGCGCTACAATGAACTCAGAAAGACACTGCCTACAGTCACTGAAAGCACATTGAGTTTGCAGTCAAAAAACTGGAAAAAACTGGCGTCATCAAGCGGAAAGTTTACACCTCAAAACCAACACTTAAAGTTGAATACTCTTTGACTGAGTTTGGTGACACTTTGATTCCCTTGTTGCAGGTTATTGTGGGTGGAGAAAGTATGTGATATCACATCTTTTTTTGATAAAGATAAATGAAAAAACGGAGGCATCTACATGACAGAATTTAACCCTAAATATATGGTTGCAGTTGCCGAACAGTTGTCGTTTGTGAGTGCTTTCTTAGGTGGTATTTCTGCAACAATCTTGGTGACTATTGTGGTATTCACTTCACAAAAAAAATCTGTCAATTGGATAGTATCTTCAGCAACGTTGGCTGCATGTAGCTTGTTGATTGCGGTAGTGGCTTCATGGCGATTAATTATTCTGCTTCACCCAGAAATTCCTATAACGGTTGATCTTTTCATCATTAATGTTCTCTGGGCAGGTATGTTGATTGGTTACGGGCTTGGTTTTCTAAGCCTACTTGTCAGTATCGGCCTATCAGGCTGGCTCCGTTCTCGTCGCAATGGAATTATCACGTCTACCATTGCTTTAGTTGCAATAGTTTTCTTTATATTGGCCACCCCATTCGGGGCGTAGTCATTTTAAAGGTAAACCACAGGCTCCTACATCACATTTATTTTTTCATAGCTTATGAGTTATAAGAACTCATATAACTTGCTGTTCGGTAGCATAAATCGAGGCAAAAAGGCTTGCCTGTCAATAGTACTGATACAGATTCTTAACAAAGAGTTTTGTTTACAATCACAAAAATGGCTTTTGAATATATGCATACACAATTTCTAACTCAACTTAATCAACTACATATCCATCAATTATTTTATCAATGCTTTTAATCAGAGACTTTGAGTCACTGAAAAAATAAAGTCCAGGCGTATCGATATCATCCATAAAAATTTGAAAATACAGTTTGCTGGTTCTTAATAATTGTTTTACTTGCAACTCATAAGTTTTAGTTTCTTCCACGTCTGTATCTATGATCAAATTTTCTAAGGCTTTAGGGTCTGCATCGATTTTTTCACAAACTAATTTTAAAAATTCTGGTACATCCTCCATATCATATTCAGTTGAGGCTTCATACTTTGCAGCGAATCTGTTGTCTTTGATATATTTGATACCTTTGGGAAGTTTGGAGACAATCCGTTTTGTTGAGTTTATTTTTTTCAAAGCTTTTTTTGCTTGACTGCGATACCAAGAATCACTGTGGTTTGTGTAAAATTCAACTAGCTCCTTGGCTTCAAAAGCCTTTAATTTACCCAGAGCCTCTATTGATGAAATCACCAATGAATTAGTCTCCTTACTATCTTTCTTTTCAATAACTATTTTTATTAAATGAGGGATGGCTTGTTTGCCCATTATCATAGCTAATGCTAAAGTTAATCCACTCTTTACCTCATCATTAAAGTTATCATCATTCAGTAAAGTAATTAGATCTTCTATGTCATTTTCTGAGGCTGCCTTTTCAAGCGCATGGCCTATGACCCATTTAAGTTCTTCATCTTCTGTTTTAAACTTTTCAATGAGGGTTCTACCAGCAATATCTTGAGCATAAGGGCTTCTTAAACATCTATACAAACCTTCTTTAATGAATTTTTCATAATCTTTATCCAAGTGTTTCAAAATTATAGGGATTACTTTAGCATCAGTTTTTGATTTAATCTTAAAATCCCATTCTGAATTAAATTGAATTCCGAGTGCTTCAATATCTTTTATTATTGGTTTTCGTGCTTTCTCTCTTCTATATCTTATATTTTTAAGTTCTTCGTCATGCTTTAAACTTCTTTCTTTATATTCATCATCAGATTGAAGCCTTTGGAACCACTCATTAGTAGTTTCATTTTTCTTTTTTTGAACCATTATCAAGTTCCTGGTATGAATTTTAATATAATATCACCTTTCTCAATTGCTGTTCTTAAAGGTCCTGTGAAATCAGTTTTAATTAATTTGGGGGTGCCTCTCACATATAAATCAAACTTTAAACCTTCAGATTTAGCAATGGCTGAAAAGTCTCTTAACTGTTTAGTATAACTGAGTTTGGCAACATTTTTTATCTCTGATAAAGCAACATCATTAACTCCATCGGGAATACGGCCTTGTCCATTTGCAAGCCTGAAAAACTTCTTATCACCTATTTTGTAAACAGCTCTAACCGCTGCTTCACCTGTGCGCCCTGTTGCAGCAACTTTTTGCATAGTACGTCGTAAGATAACCTTCTTAAACTTAGCTTCAATTGCCCCTTTAGCCCAGCCAACAGCTCTGCCCACAGGAATGAAAGATGTCACTATAGTGACCGCAGCACCTGTTATTATGGCTCTTGTTAAAGCCTGATCGTTAAAAATATTTTCCGCCATCCCTGCTACATTCCTCATACCAAAAGCAACATCTTGAAAATTGTTTCTGGTAGCACTACCTTCTGGAAAACCTTCAGCGTCTAATTCTAACTGATCAGCTGCATCACTTAAAAAAGCAGCTGATCCGTTAGCTATTGCAAAATCAAACCAAAATCCAGCATCAAACTCTGCTAATAAATTTCCTGCTACATTGGGACCATTAACTGTTATCGTCGATAACGCTT
>CALDFB010000060.1 GCA_937942365.1 uncultured Marinicella sp.
TTTAAGCGGCAACAAACAACTGATATTGGATGCCATTCAAGAAGCCAAAAACGCCCATATAGACATTTTGGTAATGACTGAACTGACTGTTTGTGGCTATCCGCCTGAAGACCTGTTGTTTCATCAACAGTTCATTGATGATTGTTATGATGCGGTCAGGTCCATTGCTGAACATTGTACTGATTTAGTTGTGGTGCTTGGTTTTCCAAGGAATCACCCTAACGAACCTGATTTATTGCACAACTCTGCAGCCTTAATTAAAGATGGCGAAATTAAAATGATTTACGACAAACATAAACTGCCTAATTATTTGGTGTTTGACGAAAAACGTTATTTCACCCCTGGAAAACATGATGGTCTCGCCGAAATCAAAATCAATGGGCACTTGTATAATTTAGGAGTCACCATTTGTGAAGACATCTGGTATGACGCAGAACCTGTGGTCAACCAAGCAGAACAAGGCGTTGACCTGTTGATCAACATATCAGCTTCTCCCTATGCCACTGGAAAAATTGGCAGTCGCATCGCCATGTTACAAAGACGTGCGAAGAAATTTGCCACGCCTTTGGTGTATTGTAATTTAGTGGGTGGACAAGATGAGTTGATCTTTGATGGCACCAGCTGTGCCATTGATGCTAATGGAGAACTGAAAGTTTTGGCACCCTCATTTGATGCAGCTTTCTCACAAGTCAATTTCGCAAAACCAGACACCCAAATCACCCAACCGGTTACAGAAGATGCTGAACTGTATGATGCATTGGTCACATGTACCCGTGATTACTTTCAAAAAAATGGCTTCACCCAAGCCGTTCTGGGCTTATCAGGCGGAATAGACTCGGCTTTAACTGCGGTGATAGCTGCCGATGCATTGGGGGCTGAAAATGTCACTGGTATTTTGATGCCATCTAAATACTCATCAGACCACTCTATCCAGGATGCACAGGTTTTAGCCGATACCTTAGGCATGATGAGTGAATTAATGCCGATAAAGGACATGCACCAAGCCTTTCATAATCAATTAGAACCACAGTTTGATGATTACTTTAAGGGTCAAACTGATGAAAACATTCAAGCCAGAATCCGAGGCACTTTGTTAATGGCCTTTTCCAATAACCAAAATGCCATTTTATTGTGCACCAGCAACAAAAGTGAAACCGCTGTGGGATACACCACTTTATATGGCGATATGGCTGGTGGGTTTGCGCCCATCAAAGATCTCTTTAAACTACAGGTTTATGCCTTGTGTGAATACCGTAACAGCATAGATCCTGCAGGACCTGTGATACCACAAAACACCATCACCAAACCACCTTCAGCTGAACTGAGACCAGACCAAAAAGACTCGGATTCTTTACCTGAATATGAACTGTTAGATGAAATACTGAAAGCTTATTTACACCACCATAAAGATGCACAACAAATTGCCACAGCTTTGGATCAAGACATCGAATTAGTCATTAAAGTTTTGAAAATGGTGGATCGTAACGAATACAAGCGTCAACAAGCGGCCCCTGGACCTCGTGTGACACAAATGGCCTTCGGCAAAGACCGCAGAATGCCGATTACCAATGGCTTTGTCCATTGACATGAACCAATTGATTTAAGTGAACTTCAAACAAAAAACATGTCATTGCGAAGGAGGAACGACTGTGGCAATCTCGTAAAACTCTGGCAATTTATCCTAATTGCAAGCACCTGAGCCAATTGACGAGATTGCCATGTCGCTGTGGCTCCTCGCAATGACATTTTTTTAACTTTACTGTCAAAAGATGAATCTACTGAACTTTTAAATGAAACACCATTCCTATACATTAGTATTCGGCCTCACCGCCGACCCCATACATAAAGGGCATGAACAAGTCATACTCAACAGTTTTGCATTTGCCAAACAGCATGGCTTGAGTATTGAGCAATTTATCTTGATACCAACTTATCAACCTAATTTAATAGCCAACAAAAAACAACCCAGAACACCTTACAAACACAGGTTCAAAATGTGTGAGTTGGTTGCAAAAGAAATAACAAACCAATATAACTACCCTGTGCAAGTTTCTGACATTGAAAAACAACTGTTTAAGAAAACAAACCAAAAAAGCTACAGTTATGACACACTCAGTGCCATCGAAGCAAATCATAAACTATTTGTAGTCAGCGCAGATCACTTTGCTGGCCGCTGGCCCAAATTCAGAAAATGGTATAACTGGCAAAATTTAGTCAAAGAAAATGGTCTTCTGATTCATCAACGCCCTGGTCATGGAATCAATCAGAGCTTTATCAAACACCTAAAAAATATCAACAGTGATGTTTTAATCGTGAAAAACCAACCCTCTATTGATGTTTCTTCGACACAATTAAGAAATAATCTAAAACATACAAAAAATTCTTATAAAAATTCAATTTCCTTAAGTGTTTTAGGCTACTTGAATAGTAAAAAACTATACTAAAACACTATTCCTAATCACATATCTAGCCTTTTCTTCAAAATATAATTGGGTAGCATCTGTATGATATGTCTTAAATTGAGGAAGGATTTAAAGAGTTGTGATACCTGTCTTATTTCATAAGCCTACTCATGATACAGTCAAATTTCACCTTCTAAAACCTTTAAAGATATTTTTAAAATTTAAATATGACTTTTTAGTTAAATAAACTACAATATACATATATATATTTTTTGGACATAATATGGAACATTTACCTCTAAAAATTAACGAAACACCTGTATATGCTACATTTAGCCAGCGCTTTCTTGCTGGACTTATAGACTTTCTAATCTTCTTTCCTGTAATTCTGGCTTTTCAATATTTTTTAACACATACGATAACTGTTGATATAAGCACTGAAATACTGATTACTGTTGTTGCTTTGTCATACACAATAATTATGAACTTTAAATATGGCGGTACAGTGGGGAAATTAAGCCAAGGGATTAGGATAACCAATATTGATGGTAGTAAGATTAATTTATTAACTGTCATTAAAAGATCATCTGTTGATATTTTCTTATATATTGTGACTACTTATGCAGTTATAGTTACACTATTATCCTTAGATTCAAACATTTATAATACGCTTGACTTTTATGGTCGTACCGACTTATTGATTGAGAGCTACCCAACATGGTATCTCATGGCTGAAAATATCATGATGATTTGGTATTGGAGCGAGTTGCTAGTAATGCTTACTAACAAAAGACGCCGCGCACTGCATGACTTCATTGCGGGTACAGTAGTAATTAAAAAAGAATTTTGTAATTGACTGAGTTAAAGATTTAGTCGAATACAAAAGGTGTTTGATCATTGCTTGAAATAACATGCTTCTTTACAAGTTAAAAACAAATGAGGTCTTTTCTAATTTAACAAGGCCTCGAAAAGTTCAATACCTATTTCTTTCTGAGATTCAAGGTTCTTAAGTTAACCGCTCACCAAGCCTGTCGAAGCATGTTTAGACATGGTTATTGCAATAAAAACTTTTCACTCAGTGTCTCTATAACTTAGCAAGAAATACTTAATCAATCATTGAACTCAAAGACAATCGCCCATACTTTTATTGGCATATAACAAAAGCTTATAATAACTGTGCAACAGCAATTGGATAATACATTGAATACAAACTCTTCATTACTCAAATCATTGGCCAAACTACTTGATCATTTACCTCAAGACTGGCTCACTCTGACCACGCACCGCTTAGATATATATAATGAGGAAGCAGCCAAGACCGAGTTCTTGACTGAGTTACAAAGGCTGATCTCAACCGATCAAATATCAATTGATGCGCTCAACAAGCTACCAACAGCCTATGATTACATTCGCTTAGGGCACCAACTATCGAGTTTACTTGAATGGATACTGGCTGAAATCAACCAAGTTACTGAAGCTCAAGTTATTTCATTTGCCTCAAAAACCATGCCGATATTGGCCTTGTTGCGTGCCAATAAGCTCAATAACAAAAAAACACACATTTTTTATGAAGGCGAACACCCTCCCTTACTCGATGAAACCCGTTTAAATCAAATTTACGGCTATCAATATCAACTGAAAAAAGTAAAGCAGAAGAGCGAAATCACGGCGCATCCAGGTGACAATGTATTGTTTGTGACCCAGCAGCCCTTTGCTGCAAACTTAAACGGCCAAAAACACATCGACATCACCATAAACCTTCATAAAGACCTCGGTTCATATGTGATTATTCATGATCCATCAGATTCGCAATTAGTCAGTGACATACAGCACGTCAGAAGACGTGAAACCATTGCCATGTCGCCAATGAATTGTTTGTCAGCCTTGCATGAATTGGTGAATACACACACGCCAAAAATAAAACTAAAAAGAGACGCTTTAACAACTGTACATGACTGCATCAAAGAAAACACTGGCAGTCAACACACACCATTAGTCGCCTCTAGCGGATTGTCTATTCAATACGCCATTTTAATGGGCCTGGTAGAAGATGCCGTGGTACGACATCCAAACAAGCCCATTAAAATCATTTTACCGCCAAATTGTTACGGCGGCACCAACGACCAATCCAGAAGGGTTGCTGATTTGATTCCTCAAGTGGGCATTGTTGATCTGTTGGTCGATGGTGGCGCCGACTTGGTCAATAGTTTAGAACATGCTCTGGATGAAGTGGCTGCCGATGATGGTGTACCCATCGTATTGGCAGAAATTCCTACCAATCCACGGGTTGAAGTACCTGATATGGCGGCATTAGGAAACACCCTATCTAAACCACGTTTGAACAGCAATGGGGATTCAGCCGTAAAACCTATTTTTATGGTTGACCAAACATTTTGCCCCAATGTCAAACTGTTGCATGATGACAGCGAACTTAAATCGGTTAAAACCATCTCTTTCTCAAGTGGCTCCAAATTCCCCAGCGGTGGGCGCTGTATTGCTGGCTATTGTGCCGCCAATGATACAGCAGTAAACATCATGCCATTGATAGAGTCGCATTTGGTATTATCGGACAATGCAGCAGATGATAATCAATTAAACATTTTGGCTGAAACCATGCCCTCTATGCCAGATCGCATCATCCAAGCATATGAAAAGACAAAATACTTTGTGGAGCACATTCAAACGACTTTACCTCATGCCAAAATGTTTTATGTCAGCGACACAGTGGCGCAAAGAGGGTTTATGCCCTCAGTGTTTTCTTTGGACTTACCAATCAAAGCATCCTCACAAGCAGAACGCCAAGAACTGCAAAAAGAATTGAATAAAAAACTGATTAAATTCATGATTAATAAGCACCCCAATGATTGTAAGAATTGTGTCAGTTATGGCCAATTAAAAGGCAGTTATTGGACCATACCAGCGACTTCAACCCAAGGTACCACCAAAGAAGACGACAAAGACTATG
>CALDFB010000061.1 GCA_937942365.1 uncultured Marinicella sp.
ATTCAGATGGCAGTGACCAGAAGCAACTCAAATCATTGAATGGGGGTGGGCCTTATTTTACTCAAGACGGTAGAATTTTATTTCACTCACAAACCCAAACCAGTGAAATTTGCATTGCAGATATTGATGGTAACAATATCGTTAAGTTAACCAACAATGAGTTTGAGGATTGGCATCCCGAACTTTCAGCAGATGGTCAACACATTGCATTTATGTCAAACAGAGATGGCAATCATGAAATTTACACCATGAAAATAGATGGGTCAGAGCAAAAACGATTGACCATTAATGAGGTCCGTGACTCTTCACCAACTTGGTCACCTGATGGTTCTCAAATCATGTACCAAACTGAAGATGAGAACGGGGCCTTTCACATTCATGTGATGAACAAAGATGGTTCAGAGGCCAAACGATTCATCAGTCATGCTTCTGGTCAAGCTTGGCTAAAAATACAAAAATAAAGGAAAAGTCTCATTTAAAATCAACCCCCTTTTTAATTTTGAGTTGAGCAACCAATGAAATAAAAGCTTGCTCTGATGATTCAATCGATCAAGCTGCTCCCGAGGCCACAGTTGAACGCATAAAATCATTGTTGGCTGCAACCACTGACGCCGAAGACATGAACTTATTTCGAAATACGGCTGTTTTAAAAAAGCTTTCATCAATACAGCGTCCACAGCTAGAAAAGACGGTGTGCTGTTGGGTGAATCAGGGGTTGATGGTGGTCATAAAGCGATGATTCTTAAGTTCGGCTAAGGAAATAGCTGATGATAAGCCATGGTAAATACGATAGCTTATTGATCTATGACTTAGGTAAGCTGCTGATTGAATCTTATTTTAGGCGGGGTCGCATTAAAATGCCACACGGCGAAGCTTCAGCAACCAAAACTTACACTGGTTTAGTGTTGGGCCGAGCCCTAACAGCTATCTCAACACATCTGCTTAGGGCGAAGGAAGGAAATTTAAACTATTTAAAAACAAAGAGTAAGCTTATTTATGCTCTTATCTTTTTAGACATCAGGATCGCGTGTTCTTTAATTTTTTTGTCATTAGCGTCGGTGTATTTATAGTAGTTTTTTCTCACTCCAATGGTTTTGAACTCTAGCTTAGTATATAGATTAATGGCTGCTTGATTACTTTCCCTAACTTCTAACCACATGTGTTTGGCATGATTGATGCGACTGATTAACAATAATCTGTTCATCATTTGGGTGGCTAAAGACTGACGTTGGAATTTTGGGTTAACGCCAATATTAAGTAAGTTCGATTCTTCAAAGCCTATCATCATTAAGGCGTAACAACTGATTTCACCGGGGTGTTCTGAACATTCACCTTTAATACACTGATAACCCGCTTGGATACAATCATACGTGACTTTAGTTGACCAAGGGTTGGGGTAGATTTGTTGCTCAATTTGCATGATTTGAGCTAAATCTTTTAACTCAATGGGGCTGAATGTAAGTCTTGGTTTCAATTTAAATCCATACAAAATTTTGATAGGTTATGTGGTTATTAACGTTTGATTATAAGCCTTGTTGTGGTTGGTGTCCCATCTGGAATTAAAATATCTGTGGTTTGATTCTGGCTTTGCTTTACAATATAAATACTGAACCTAAAACCTTTTTCAATTACAGGATTTCAAATGGTTGAATCAGTGCCTAATGAGGCCACCGAAAAAGATATTTCTGCACTGACTGATGCGCTTAATGAAGAACGTATGGGTGCTGTGACTCGAATTGTGAATGGTATCCCGGGCGCAGAAGTGGCTTTGTTCTTAGAGTCATTACCGGGTGATAAACGTCAGGCGGTTTGGGAACTTGTAGATGAAGCTGCTCAGGGTGAAGTGCTGGTTTCTTTACATGACGAGGTCAGAGACAGTCTGATTGAGGGTATGGATACCGAACAGTTGGTTGAGGCCACCCGTGATCTGGACTTAGATGATATGGCCGATATCATTGTTGATCTGCCAGAAGAAGCATCGAATCAATTGATTCTTTCGATGGATAAGAATTCAAGGGATTTGTTGAATCAGGTTTTATCATACGATGAGGATTCAGCTGGTGGTTTGATGAATCCTGATGTACTTACTGTGCGTTCAGATGTCAATATTGAAGTGGTGATGCGATATATGCAATTTCGTGACAGCATCCCTGAACCAGTAGGCGACTTGTTTGTGGTAGGTCGCAAAGGGCATTACAAGGGCCGAGTGCATTTGGAGACCATGTTAGTCAGCGATCCAAAAACCCATATCAAAGACATCATGGATGAAGATGCACCGGCGATCTTAGATAAAACACCTGCCAGTGAAGTGGCTCAGGATTTTGAGCACAACGATTGGATTTCGGCGCCAGTTGTTGATGACAAAAATATATTGATAGGACGTATCACCATTGATGACATTGTGGATGTGATCCGTGATGAAGCTGAACGTTCGGTCATGCGGATGGCCGGTTTGAATGAAGAGGGTGATATGTTTGCGCCGATCATGACTTCATCTAAACGCCGAGCGGTCTGGCTCGGGATTAATTTGTTAACGGTGTTATTAGCGGCATTTGCTATTGGTTTTTTCGAAGACACCATTAAGGAAATAACAGCCTTAGCCATTTTAATGCCTGTGGTTGCCTCCATGGGTGGTATTGCTGGTTCGCAAACTTTAACTTTGATGATCCGTGGTATGGCTACAGGTCAAGTCGGTAGTGGTAACATCAAGGATTTACTCAATCGAGAATTCATGATTGGGGTGATTAACAGCATCCTCTGGGCCACTGTATTGGCAGGATTTTGCGCACTGTGGTTTCAAAATTGGGACATGAGTGTCGTTATTGCGATGGCTTTGGCCATTAATCTGGTGGCTGGGGCTTTGGCAGGGGTATTGATCCCGGTATTACTCAGGCGCATGAGTATTGACCCAGCGATAGCCGGTGGCGTCATTTTAACCACGGTGACCGATATCGTAGGTTATGTGTCATTCTTAGGAATAGCGACTTGGTTGCTACTCAGTTAAAAACCACTTTTTCACGAATGTATGAAGGTTTGATTTGGTTGATATGCTGAGCATGTTGTGAAAAATCATGGCTTACCAATTCCAAAAGTGATCGAGCGTTGGGTAAGGTTTCAGGTAAAACCTGAGCACCAGAATCACACAGAATCAAATTTTGAAATGCACTGCCAGCAAGTACATCAAAACCTTGAATTTCAACTTCTGCTGGCTTATTTAAAGCATCTTCGCTGAGGCGCAGTATTTGACCATTTGTCGACTCAAATGCAGCCCAATACACTTCACCCATGCGAGCATCATTGGCGATCAGTATTTTTTGATTTGATTCAGGGTTTTGTTGCCAGACCTGATAGCCCATGTTTTTCATGGTTGAGATTGCAATAACTGGAACTTCCAAAGCCAATGCCAAACCTTGAACAATTGACATCGCGATTCTGACACCAGTAAATGCACCAGGACCTTGACCAAATACAATGCCATCAATTTGTGCTTTTTTAAGATTTGCATGAGTCAACAGTTCGTCTAAATAGCCTAACACCAATTCGGCATGTTTTTGCGGTGCAATTTTGTCACGTGTGGTTAGGGTGTCATTATGTAATAATGCAACTGAACAGTTTTCTGTGGATGTTTCAATGCCAATTAAATTCATACTGATCAATTGTTTTTCCTACATAGTAAGGAAATTTTTAATGCTAAAATAAAGTTTTTAATTATAGTCCAATGCCATGAGAAGTGTATTATTTGTGTTATTCAGTTGTTTGACTTTCAGTGTTGATGCAGAAGAATATTTTCTTAAGCTCAAAGGAGAACCCGTTCAAGGTGCCTTGATTGTTGCACAAACCAATTCACAAGCTGAGGTATTTGTTGATAACACTAAAATGGCAGTGACCAATGAGGGATACTTTATCTTTGGATTTGGCCGTTTTGATGATAAAAATAAAGTGGTTTCAATCAAACATCAAGGCCACACCTATAAGACCACTATACCTGTTAAAGCCCGTGAATTTCCAACAGAACGTATAGATGGACTACCTGCCAATAAAGTCAACCCACCTGCTGAACGTTTAGCCAGAATTGCCAGAGAACAAAAACAAGTTAAAAATGCTCGCGCTGTGTGGTCAGAACAAAAATCTTTCCTCGAGCAGTTTGTTTGGCCAGCCGAAGGGCGTATCAGTGGCGTTTATGGCTCACGCAGGATATTGAATGGCGAGCCCAAGCGACCTCATTATGGTATGGATATTGCTAATGTTACTGGCACACCAGTGATTGCCCCCGCAAGTGGTGTGGTGACTATGTCGGTTGAAGATCATTATTACACTGGTGGTACCATCATTATCGATCATGGCTATGGTTTGAACAGCACCTATTTACACTTGAGTCAAGTGAATGTCAGTGAAGGTCAGGTGCTGGAACAAGGGCAAAAAATCGGTGAAATCGGTGCCACTGGCCGTGCCACTGGGCCACATTTGGATTGGCGCTTAAACATCGGTACTTCATTGCGGTTAGATCCACAGTTAATCATTCCTGAGCAATGAAACTATTGCCATGCTTAAAATTTGTTAATGGGTCTTTATCAATGAATTTTAAGTAGTAACAGTTCTCAAAGTTGTTATCTTACATGGCTGATTCAACTGAATTCAAAGGGTTTTAATGTTCAAAAAATCAATTTATAGTATTCATATTAAACTTTCTTGTTTTATGTTTTTGTTTTTGAGCCTTAACTCAGCGATTGCGACTGAGAATGGCGAATCTGGTTGTGAAGATGGGTACATAAAACCTCATACTGGAAAAAAACAAAGCTGCGAGTCTTATTTTCTAGCGTTGATAAAATCAGGGAAAAGCAAAGAGTCTATTCATGAAGTATTTACCTTGATTGATCACCTTTTTCACAGTGGTTATATTGAAGCTGCGGGTAAATATTTAGATTTGATTGAGTCGACTGAATTAAATGATGAAGTTGAGACGAAGTTTATTTTTTTTCGATTCAAAAGAAAACAGTTTTTAAATTTAGGTGACAATGACACAGCTTTAAATTATGCCAATCAATCCCTCAAGATTGCTTTGAATGAGGGTAATCACAATTGGGAAGCCAGGAGCTTAAATGATATTGGAATCATTTATAAAAGTATGGGAGAGTATAAATTAGCCACAGAGTACTTTCTTAAAAGTTTAGAGATTAAAGAAAAAATAGGGGCTAAGCTGCCGATTGCCACTACTGTTAATAATATTGGGAATCTGTATCGAGACTTGAATGACCCACAAGCAGCTTTGAGGTTTTATCAAAGGACAATTCAACTCTATAACTCTATTGAAGATAAAGACATGTCTTCAAGAGTTGCTGATGTTTATGAAAATATAGGTTTGGTTTCAGGGCAATTAGGTGATTTGGATAAAGGTTATGAAGCACTGTCTAAGTCAATCAATACTTACCGTGAATTGGAGCAGCCAAACGATTTGGTTAGGGCACTTATTATTATTGCTGAACTTAAAAATATGGGGCATTTTTATGATGAAGCACTTGATTTTTTGGCAGCAGCAGAAGCCCTGGAAACACAACATAAAATTAAGCCTCATTTACGTTTACGTGTTATTAAGGCTAACTCACTGTTAAACATCAAAAATTATTCTGAAGCGATTATTTATGCATCAGAGGCTTTATCAACGGCAGAGTCTTATTCTGACCAGTTAACGCAAGCTTCGGCTTTACAATTACTATTTCAAATTCAAGAAGCTTTGGGCGATCATTCTTCTGCACTTTCTTATTTGAAAAAACATGCAAAATTAAAAGAATCTATTAATAAAAAAATAATTGATAAACAATTAATTCGATTACAAAGTGAAACCCGATTTAAAGAAAGCGAAAAACAATTAGAATCTTTAGACAAAGATTACCAAATCCAACAATTAAAAGTGATTCAACAAAGACTTTACATGTCCTTTTTTGTTGTAGCTATGCTTGTTCTAGCTGTGATTTTTTGGTTAATCAACAAACGAAAAAAGATTGAAAACCTGCAACTAAAAAATGATATCGAAAAACATAAAGAAAAGTATAAATTATTGGGTTTGTCTCACCTCCAAATAGAAGGCATTTTTAGCACCAGTACAGAACCTGTTATTTGTTTTGATTTAGCTGGTTATGTGATTTTTGTTAACACCCCTTTTGCAGAT
>CALDFB010000062.1 GCA_937942365.1 uncultured Marinicella sp.
TTTACGACCAAAACTTTTTCAATTCGATTAGAATGAAACAATTGCAAAACTTCGCTGGCCTCAGCGTCCTCTCCAACTGTAATGAGCTCATCTTTTCTGGTCATGATGTTTCTGACAGGATCATCCAACACTGTTTCAAAACGCATGTCACGACTGGTTACAATACCTACCAACTCATCACCATCAACCACAGGGACTCCTGATATGCGGTGTTTACGTGTGATGTCTAAAACCTCTCTGATGGTAGTTAAAGGGTTTACTGTGATGGGATCTTTGATTACGCCAGATTCATATTTTTTAACTTTAATGACTTCGGCACATTGTTGTTCGATGGTGAGGTTTTTATGAATGACGCCAATGCCACCGAGTTGAGCCATTGCAATCGCCAATCTGGCCTCGGTAACTGTATCCATGGCTGCTGAAACAATTGGAATATTGAGTTTTATATTCCGGGTTAATTGAGTAGACAAATCAACATCCTTTGGTAAGATATCAGAGTAGTCAGGAACCAACAAAACATCGTCGAAGGTTAAGGCATCGTATAGAACTCTCATGGTGGCCACCTTTGGTCTAAAAAATTAGCGGCGTATTCTAACATATAAACCCATGTTAAATTCAGGTAAAACAGTTCAAAATCCCCACACACCATCATCGTTAAATCAAATGTTAAAAAAACATTTGACAGATGAGTTTGGCAGCTTTTGGTTGACTGGGGAAATATTTGAGTTATATCAATCTGCAGCTGGCCATTGTTATTTCACATTAAAAGATCAAAATTCGGGCATCAAATGTGTGCTCTTTAAACAAAAGCAAACAAACGCAATCAAACAAGGCATGCAAATCACTGTTTTAGGCCAAATGACCATCTATGCAGTTAAAGGTGATATACAAGTCAATGTACTCAGGTTAATTGAAACTGGCCAAGGTGATTTAGCACATCAGTTTGAAGTGCTTAAACAAAAATTACAGCATGCAGGACTGTTTGAGCAGAGTCGCAAAAAAAACATACCCAGTATAATTAACTCTTTGGGTATCATCACCTCTGCCAAAGGTGCTGCTTTACAAGACATACTCAATACTTTGCTGAAAAAAAACCCGCTGATTACGATTAAAATTTACCCCACTCTGGTTCAAGGCAATGAGGCTGCACCTCAAATCAATCATGCCTTAAGGGTTGCTGATGAAGCTTATCATGACTTGTTGCTGTTGACTCGCGGCGGTGGTTCTAAAGAAGATTTATGGGCTTTTAATGATGAGTTTTTAGCACATCAACTGGCACAACTCAACACACCTATTATCAGTGCAGTTGGACATGAAACGGATGAATCTATCAGCGATTTAGTTGCTGACATGAGTTGTATCACACCCACTGCCGCAGCCCAATTCATCAGTGGGAACTTCAATGAACTCAAACAAAACCTGAACCACAACAATCAACTTTTACACTTGTTGATACAAGATAAGCTCAGGGTTTATCAGCAAAATATCGACAGTAAATACCATCAATTAGAATTAAAACACCCCATCAATCAACTAGAAAAACAAAAGAGAGCCATTCAAAGTCATATCAATCATTTACATTTATCTTTCAAAAACTGCTGGCACAATTCAATCAACGACTACCAATCAATGACAAAATCGTTTGAAAATTTATTACCCAATAAAAAAAACAAGCAACAACAACTTAACGAATATACTCAACAGCTCAAATGGCGTTTAAATCAATGTATTGACCAAGCTAAACAGAGTCTGAGTTTAACCGTCAACAATCTAAATCATCAAAACCCTTTAGCTGTGCTGTCTAGAGGGTATAGTCTGACCACAAAACTGGATGATGGCACAGTAGTTGCTGATGCCTCAGATGTAAAATCTGGAGATGCAGTAGCAACTCAACTCAAATCTGGTAGAATACACGCCAAAATTTTTGAACGTTTTAATGATTAGACCCTCTAATCGCTGCTAATTACATTAAATTAACGAGGAATATATATATGGCAACCCAATCAAAATCAGTTTTGATTCCTTTCTTGATCATAGCTGGCATTGTTTTTGCAGCCGCATTGGCTTGGAAAATTTTCGGAAATCATGACGAAACAGTAATTACTGAATCCACCAACATTGAAAGTTCGGCACCTGAAAAACCTAAGTTTGTCAAAAAGGCAACCACAGCGCCTAAGGTGGTACCTAAAGTTGTTAGCAATGATACATCAATGCCTTACATAGAGCCTACTGTAGAGGACAAAGAAATGATGAGGAAACAAGCTCGAAATAACATGAAATTTGCCATGCGATACCAAACTATTGAAAAATCCATAGATGCTTTGAGATTATTCAGAAAAAACGGTAACGATGCCATGGCTGAAAACTTAATTCAGATTATAGACACCAACTTTCCTAACGACACCATTCCTGTCGAATTACTTGACTGATAAAATCATTAAATCTACAAGCATTCATGATGAACAGATTAAAAAAAGTCTGTTCATCAGTGTTTGTAATCACATCAGTTCGACAGATGATTTCTTCCATTTTCTAGAGCTACACAAAGATACACAAGCCACCCATAATTGCTGGGCATATCGAATAGGTAACGAATATCGATTCAATGACGATGGCGAACCATCCGGTACAGCTGGAAAACCTATTTTAGCTGCCATAGATGGATCAGGATTTAACTACTTGGGGGCATTGGTGATTAGACATTACGGTGGCATTAAATTAGGAACTGGAGGCTTAGCCAGAGCCTATGGAGGTGTCACAGCAAGAAACTTACAACAAGTGGCTTATTCATACCACGTACCTAAGCAAGAGCTTGATGTCCAATTGCCTTTTGAATTCAGTCAATCACTTTATACTTTAGCGGCTGAGCACAGTGCACAGGTGCTAGAACAAAAATTCAATACTAAAGGCATGCATTGCATTATTTCCATTCCAACAACTCAACATAACTCCTTCAAAACATCGTTAAATAACATCACCAAAGGCCAAGCTTGCTTTATTGATTCTTAAGCAGACTTTACAAATAAATTTCGCGCCAATAATGCTGGTATTAATAAAGGCGTAAGATACCAAGCTTGAAGATACATGGCTAAAATCAACCAACAAAACCAACACCAAACAATCACAGACATCATTCTCTTGAACTGAATAACCAATAACCCCAAAGGCATCATCAACAACACATTAAAGTTCCAATTAGCAACGGAATGTGGCGTCAACACCCACAAAGACAATAAAACCACGCCAATAACTCCATGCCATATAAACCATAATTTAGAAGCCATGCGTTGAGTTGGTTTAAATAGCAGAAAAACCAACCACAACAACACGTATAAAATTAAAAACCAATGAGTTAATACAAAACTTTGTATTGGGTTACCCAGCTCTGCTTGAATAAGCATTTCTCTTGAATTTGATTGGTCAATTAAATGATGCAAAAGGTGATTTTCTAAATACAATGGAAATGCCATTAACTCCCAGGAATTTCTGGCAGTGTATGCTGGCCACCCATAACCCAATGCCAAACCAAAATTCATCAATCCTTGGTGTTTTGCTGGGAATGTTTGATCGATGTAACTGCTTTTCAGTTCACCCTCTTGTAGACTAGATTTATTTTTTAGATTTTGATGAAAAACATCATTCAATAGATCACGCACTTTGGTTGAACAGTTATTCAAAAAATAATCATATCTATATGACTGATTTTCCGGCAGCATATGCCATCTTAGATATTCTAAAATTTGATTGACTTCATCAACTGTTAAACTCAACTGTATGGTACTGAAATCTCGATTTTGTTGTTGTGCCAGCTTGATTTCATAATTAAAGTCACTTACGCCAAGGTCATACTGCATTCGATTACCAATGAAAGAACCAATAATATCATCATCAAAGCTGAAGTAACCAAAACCATAAACCGCATCATCAATGGCTATTGCAGTGTGTCCAAACGCAGACCAAAAAGCATCTCCAGGACCTATTGTAATCAATTTAATTGATGCGGCAGAACAATGATGAAGATACCCCAAAAGCAGAAAAAAAATAAAAACCAACCGTTTCAATAGTTCAACCTAAATCCACTTCAACAAATTCTACCCGACGTTTATTGGCCTTAATGATTTTAAAGTTCACTCCAGACACTTTTATGATTTCGCCAGTTTCAGGTAAACGCCCAGCCTCACTTGCGACCAATCCTCCTATGGTGTCGAATTCACTGTCATTAAACCCAGTCCTAAACTGTTCATTAAATTCTGTGATGGTTGTTAAGGCATTAATTCTGAATACGTTATCAGCAACTTTCATCACATACGGGTCTTCATGATTATCATACTCATCATCTATATCCCCCACTATTTCTTCTAAAATATCTTCAATAGTCACCAAACCTGCCACCCCACCATATTCATCAATAATAATCGCCATGTGATTACGCGTGGTCCTGAATTCATTCAGTAAAATATTGACTTGTTTAGATTCTGGAATAACAACTGCTGATCTGATGATGTCTTTTAAGTTAAAGTCAGCTTCTTTTTTTACGAAGGATTTCAGGACATCTTTGGCCAATAAGATCCCTTCAAGCTCATCTTTATCTTCACCCACTACAGGAAACCGTGAATGTCCTGATTCAACAATAATCGGCAATATATCTTCGATACTTGAAGTTTGAGGTACTACGACCATTTGAGCGCGAGGTACCATAACTTGTCGGACTTGTAACTCAGAAACTTTCAAAGCGCCCTTCATCATATTCAGGGCATCAACATCTACCAAATCATTGTTATGAGCTTCTTGTAAAATTTGAATTAAGTCTTCGCGATTTTGTGGTTCATCCGTGAATATATTAGCTAATTTGCTTAGCCAAGACTTCTGATTATCCGCATCAGAATCTTTCCTACTCTGGTCTTCTGTCATTGAGGTTTTTTAATACACCTTCAAGTAATTTAACAAGCCTTTAGTTTAATGGTTGTTTTCATCCTTGTCTATTGTAAAACCGATGATTTAGAGCAGTTTTTATTAACTATTGGTTGGCAAACAAAAAAATAACACTGCCCAAAGCCAATAACAACATAACCAGACCAACTATTTTATATACACTCCAAGGTCTTTCACCGTGGGCTTTACCATTTTGCCCATTGATGACATAACGATAAGTTTTATTGTTATAGTTAAATGCCGATATCCACATGGGCGCCAACAATAATTTAAAACCCACTTGTTGATACTCTGAATTGATATGGTTGATTCTTTGGTGATCACCGCCTATGTCTCGTCGAACAGTTGCACGAATTGTACGTTGCATCACATCTTTAGCTAAATTAAACGCGTCAGGCAAGCCAATTTGATACAGTTCTGATCGAAAACCACTGAGGTATTTTTCATTATAGTTTTGTGTTTTAAACAAATCCCAGTCAGACAGAAAATTCTGAAATTTAACGGGTAAAGTTGTCGTTCCCATGGTGATGACGTCATCGAAACTATTGTGTACACGACCAGATTTATTGCGCCATTTGATTTTTATGACCGTTCGGGTTTCCATAACTGTCCGCCCATTGACTTTTGTTGGCACTCGAACGGTGGTGGTGTAATTATCACCGCGTTGCCCTGAATAGCTGCTATGAACCTGTGCGTCAAAGGCCCACATTGGCATGTATGAACCCAGAATGCCTTGTGCTTGTATCGCTTTATTTTTTAATGCGGAGGGAGCAAACCACAAGCCACCTATCCATGATTTAAACGATTTTTCAGCTTGGTGCTGATGAATTTCAAACGGTATGACGCCATCAGGTTTGAGTTTTCTGGATAATTCAACAGGAACCACCACATTCAAATCACAGTATGGACACTCCTCTGCATGAACATTGGCTGGTAACATAAAACCAGCTCCACAATTTTCACAACTGAGTTCATGACTAACTGTTTTTGGATCGAAATAATCAATATCAGAAATGGCAGCTTTATAGTCATGAGCTAAATACATGTCTAGTGGAGAGGCTTCAATAGGATCTACTTCACCACAACTGACACACTTAAGCGAATGCATGCCGATGGCATAATCTAAATCTGAACCGCATTGGTTGCACTTGAAGTGCGTATAAGCAATCATCAAAATTCTGAAAGCAATACTTTATTTTGGCATGGCAGGCGGCTGGTTACTCAAGTGCAGTTGTATTTCTGATAGACTCTCTGCCGCAGTCCAGTCATCCAAACCAGCAGTCCACACCAAAGTATCTGCATTAATTTGATTTTTTGCAATCATTTGGGCTACAGCAGATAAGTTCACAGGCCCAACCCGCTCTCCATCAATAATTGCAAAATAATGCTTAACTTCGATTACTTGCTCTGGAACTGGAGGTGGTTGTAATGGGTCTGTTGAATCACCTTTTCCTAAGGCTTGACCAAATGATTGCGCCATCCCAAAACCCATTCCCATTGCCATACCTCCGCCAGCAGCGCCGGTTTCATTGTTCGCAGCGTCACGCATAGATTGGGCTTGTTGATATCGTGTAAATCGATTTAAATCACCTACAGCAATTGAACTGGCTCGCTCATCAAGCGCTTTTTCCACTGAATCAGGTACAGAAATATTTTCTACCAGCATGGTCTCTAGCTTCAACCCATAGCCGGTAAACATAGGCTGAATTTGCTCTGTGAGAAATTGACCTAAATCATCATAACTGGCTGCCAAATCCAAAACAGGAATACCAGATTCACTGATCACTTTAGCAAACCCTGTGACCACTAAATTTTTCAGCTGTCCAATGATTTCCTCTAAGACAAAATGCCCGTCGGTACCTACAATCTCACTCATCATTTTGTGTGGATCATTGATTCGAAATGCATAACTACCAAACGCCCTCACACGAATAACACCAAACTCTCTGTCTCTGAGAATCAACGGATTGCGTAAACCCCACTTCATATCTGTAAAAACTTTGGTGTTAAAAAAATACACTTCAGCTTTATAAGGACTTTCAAAACCATGCTTCCAGCCTTGCAAAGATGACAGTATGGGCACATTGGCCGTGTTTAATTCATATAAGCCTGGTTCAAATACATCTGCCACCTC
>CALDFB010000063.1 GCA_937942365.1 uncultured Marinicella sp.
GGTCTTGGATGCCAGTTTAGAACAATTGAACTGGACTGATGGTTTACCTTGGGGAAAAATGCAAATGGCGTGGACCTATTTTTCTTATAACACCACCAAGGAAAACATTGTTCGCGCTTTATTACATTGGGATAACTTTGGCTTTGATGCACCACAAAACTCACCTGAGCCGACACATATCATTCATAATTATACCGATGGAGAAATTGGTGCCAAAGATTTTACAAGCAATAACTGCTGTGCACCTCGAGCACAACAAAACGCACCACTCAATACCACCATTCCAATTCCCAACCCCGTCACAGACACTTTAGGTAACCCAGCCACTCAAGCTGAATTGATGTTTACTTTACAAGGCTCATACCTGTGGGACCATAATGATCATATATTGATCAATGGTGTAAAATATGAAATGCCGCAGCCTGAAGCATTTTCTCTGGGTTTAAGCGCTGATGCACTCATCGGATCAATCGTGCCCTATTCCGCACTTCTGACCATTAACCCCAATGATTTAATCAGCGGTAACAACACCATTGATTTCGTCTTGAATGACATTGCTGTGTTTAACATCCACCTGGAATTAACATATCCAGTTGAAACAGCGCCTGCATTCAGTCAACCCACTGAAGTTTTCACCCCAGAGGTTTACTTGCCTAAAATCATGCCCAACCCAGGTTTGATTGGTGCAGGTATAATTCTGGATAAAATTGATGGCGTAGGTGCTTATCAATTTGATGAATTGGCTGACAGATCATTCAGAATGAACTCACCAGTATCTGGGCAGGTCGATTATTCCGTCAGAGCAAACAGCAAAGCGCAAATGATCGCGTTTGGCAAAATCACTGGCATCACTCATTATCAAGTTTGGCAAAATGGTATACCAGTCATCACAGTGCCTGTGAATGAAAACAGCCCCAGCCCAGCATTTCTACACCAAAACAGAATTTGGGACACCACCGATTTATGTAACGGCGAACACACCCTGTTCGTCAAAGCCTATACACCTAATGGAACACCTTCTTTTTACGATGCTTTCCTTGGTCATTCACTCATGGACGAATACCGCCCAGTGCGCATCACAACCAATAATCCTGGCAATGTAACATGTGCTGAATAAGACACGGTGCACAGTTGAATCAAACTTCCCAATACCATGCGTAAACTGCATGGTTTCGTCACATTGAATTTAATTTAATTCTAAATTAAACTCATTTTCAGAAAAAATAAGCCCTTTACTCACTCTAAATGGATTTTTCAGACTCTTTTCAGGCTTTTCAGAATTCACTTTGCTTTAATTATGATTATTGTTTGAATCATTTTGAGAACCCCATGAATAAATACATACTGCTGATGTCACTTTTTATAATAACTATGAACAGCCGTGCGGGAACAATGGTGACTGTGGGGACTGATGCCGCATGTGACTTCACTCCTGTTTCACTGCAGACTGCTGCCAGGAACAATGATGAAACGAGAATAACCAATCAAGTTATCTATAATTCATTAAACTTCACCAATTCAAGTGCCCACATCATTGGGGGATTTAACAACTGTACGGATGCTGAAAATAATGTTTTAAGCGACACCAAAACTACAATCACTGGTAATAACTCATCAACAACCATCAGCATCATGACTACTGCAGCTGGAGGAAATTTGCCTCAAACTGTAATTTTAGAAAATTTAAACATTATTGATGGCGCTACCTCAATGACATTATTAGGTGCAGGGATTAACGTATTTGGTAATGAATCTGTTCAAATCATTGACTCAATTATCCAAGACAACAATGCACCAAGTTTTGGTGGTGGTATATATATTGATGGAAACGATGAAACACCTACCCACTTAACTATACAAAACTCCATCATACGCAATAACACTTCAGATGGCAGTGGTGGTGGGGTGTATATATCTGAAAATTCTGAAGTCACCATAGATAGTTCATTGATAGAATTGAATGAGGCAACAAATGGAGCAGGTATTGGGCTTAATAATAATTCATCTGAATTAACCATCAATGATTCACAAATCACCCAAAACACAGCATCCAACCTCGGTGGAGGCATCAACTGTTTAAATGAAAACAAAATCACTGTCAACGGAAACAGCACCATCAACGCCAACCAAGCCTCTTTTGGCGGTGGTTTGGCCATTACTGGTGGTTGCACAGCCATAAGTTTCAGTGGTGATACACGACCACTCAATGCCATCGATTACGGAATTTACAACAACACAGCTACAACCTTTGGAGGAGGCATTTTTATCAATAATGGTGGACGAGTCGATTTAATTGGTAATGCCAATCATTATGCCAACCTCACTGGTAACGAAGCCACTCTTAATAATTCAAAAGGCGGTGGCATTTATCTCAGTGGAGAAGGTACTTATGCCAGGTTTATCAATGCTCGTGTGAGCAAGAACAGTGCTGTCAGAGGGGCTGGCATAAGTGTTAATCAAAGTGCCAAAATTCAAATACGCAGGTCCAGTGGTGGTTGCTTTGGCAACCAAATTTGCTCCTTAATCAGTGAAAACTCGGCCTTTTCTGCCGCTGCCATTAATCTTGAAAGCTGTGGTAGCGCAGATATATACCAAAGCCAAATCAGTAATAATCAAGCAGATTCTGCAATCGTGTTGGCAGTTAGCGGTAACTTCACGGATCAATGTCACACTACCCTGGAAGGCAACCTTATTTTTGCAAACTCAAGGCTTAATAACCAACCCACCAGCATGATTTCACTGAGCAGAAAAGCCCGCTTAGATTTCTCATTCAACACCTTAACTGATAACAACGCTTCCACTATTTTTTCTATGGTATCCTCTGAGCCAGAAACTCAACAAGAATTGAATATCAATGGTTCCATTATCTGGAATGCTCCAGCCACACCCATTTCACCCATAGGCGCACACAACTATTCAGGCAATTGTTTTAACATTCATGACGACAGTAATTTACCAGCCGGCTTCGGCAATATATTACGTACCGAAGACCCAGTTTTCTCAGATCCTGCCAACAAAGATTATTCAACCACACTGTTTTCCCCCTATGCTGATTATTGTGACACAACACTCTATGAACCTAGATTCCATGACATCATTGGTACCGTCCGTGGACATGCCTTTGTGCCACCTGTACTTGGCACTTATGACATGGGTGCCTTTGAGTACGATGATGTTAACATCAACAATGTCATATTTGATGACGGCTTTGAGTAAGCTCAATTCCTTAAAACTATGGACTTAAAACTCATACCTCAAGCTCGCTGAGCACTTCGACTACGCTCAGCACAAGCTGGAAGCCGAAGGCCGCGCCCTGAGCGGAGCCGAAGGGGAAAGTCCGAATCCCCGCCATCCCGGTCGAGTATTAATACTGGCTTACAAAAGCCCATTTCAGAACAAATTCAGAACATTTTCAGATCAAATTCAAGATTCATATAAAAGCATTTTTTTACAATGGTGTTTTAAATATGTAACCAGGTAATTGTGATGAATAAAATACTGTGCCTCATTTTACTGACATTATTGTTGATGCCAATCCACATAAATGCAGCCATTATATTGGTTGAACCGGGCGGTTGTGACCTGAAAGATGCCATCAGAAGTGCCAATGCTGATACCCCCAGAGGTGATTGTACTGCTGGCTTTGGAGCAGATACCATCATTACTCCAGATGATTGGTTTGTGACCATAGATTCCACCTTACCGACAATTAATACCGATATAACCATCAGGACCATAACTGAATCTGGGCTATTACAAATCAGCGGGGATGATGAACACAGAATTATGCGCATCAGCGGTAGTAACACAGAAGTGACTTTAACAAGGGTAAAATTATTCAATGGCAGTCGTCCATCAGCCATCTCAAACGGTGGTGGTGCCATCAGAATTACAGATGCATCAGTCACCTTAAATGACTGTGAAATCAGTGATAACTTCGGTATCGCAGTGAACGGCGCTGGCATTTACATAGAAGATGGCTATTTAGAAATCAACAGCAGTCGATTTTTTGCCAATATTTTGGAATTTGGCGAATCTCCATTTGACACACATGGTGCAGGCCTTTATGCCAAAGATTCAGAAGTCCATATCAATGACAGTAGGTTTTTCAGGAATTTATACAGTATTAATGTACCTGGTGGAAGCAGCATGTACATTAAGCGCGGGTCTTTGAATATGCAAAGAACCTTAATTGATGAAGAGCAAGACGGTGTTTTACTTGATGATACCAACACAACCATAGAGAACAGTACTTTTGCCAGATCATCTATTAATCAAACCGCTTTCAACAATGAATTACTACACGCCAGAAATAACACTCAGTTAAGAATGAATCACGTGACCTTAAGCAACAGCCAGGGGTTTTGGGCCATAGATTCTACTTTGGATGTTACCAACTCTATACTCGGCGAATGTAACGATGATGGCAGTACATGGCTCAGAGATGATGGCAACCTCAGGTTCAACTTTCAGAACCCATGTAATGGAGAAGGAAACACACAAATCCACTTACAAAGTTTGGCAGATAACGGTGGCCCCACATACACCAGCGCTCTGGGATTTCAGAGTTCAGCCATTAATACTGGCGTTGATGCATATTGCTTGGATGTAGACCAACGTGGCGAAAATCGAGGTGAATTTTGCGATGTTGGCGCCTATGAAGTAACCGATATAGCAGATGTTGAATTGGAGTTACAGTTAGTAACGCCTTTACCTTTTGGTACAGGTCAACAGGTACAAATGAATTTAATCATTACCAATAACGGTCCAGGGCTGGCGAGTTTGTTCAGCATTGATTCCATCAGCAGTGGGTTATTCCAAATTGAAACCAGTTCATTTATTTGCCCAGATTTTCCTTGTGTTTATCCATTCCTTTCATCAGGTAATCAAGTAGTTATTCCAATTTTTGCTACCATGTCCTCCTTGACAGGAAGTGATTTTTCTTTCGAATTAGAAGCTTTAACAACCAACGACTCTCTACACAGCGACCCAGTTCTAGCAAATAATTCAGACAACTTATCAGGCACCATTGTGGCATCTTCTGATCTAGAGATCATCAAAACCTTGTCCACCAGCCCGCCATTTTTTGTGGGCCAAAACATTGATTACAACATACAGGTCAACCATATCAGTGGCTTGACTGCAACCGGTGTTAAAGTGACCGAACTGCCTGAAAACTTAACCATCAACAGCTTTACAGGATGTAACTCTGTTTCAGGTCTTGAATGTACAATTAATTCAGTCAGCGCCAATAATCCAGCCAATATAACAGTTAACGCGACCATCAATGATACTACATTCGATAATGCCGCCTCTGTCAGCGCCAATCAATTTGATCCTGACTTGAGCAATAACCTTGATGACCAATTTAATGGCGGAGCCACCACCACCGCAGACCTTAAAGTGAGCATGCAACTATTAACTGATGGACCACATTACAGTGACCAATTTGTGCAATATCAAGTGGTGATCAGGTCGAGTGATGATCCTGCTGTTGATTTGGTACTTAACAGCAGTTATCCGGGTGGCATCTATGTAGGAATTGATGGATGTACTTTTTTACCCTGTGAATTTCCTTCGATTGCTGCAAACAGTGAAATAGTGCTGACATTTAGTATGTTTGCACCAACCATGTCTCCTGGTTTCCAAGAAACTGCCACTCATGAAGTTACTCTGACATCAGGTCAATCAGATCCAAATCTTGTTGATAACATTGCTGCTATCACAACCAACCTCATACCAGCAGCAGAACTGCAAACCCAATTAACTCCTATAACTGATCCTCCTTACTACGCAGGACAAGAAATTGACTATAGCTTACGAGTTTTAAACTTAGGCATCAATCATGCAGAAAATGTATTCATCTCATTATCTGCCTCAGAAAACTTAGAATTGATATGGGCAGCAGGACAAAGGTGTACTGCTTTAAGCTGCATCATACCCTTTTTAGAGTTTTTCGAAACTGAAGAGATCATCATCAAAATGAAAATAACAGATACCGGAAATTTTGATCTCACAGCTAAAGCCACTTCCGATTTTTTGGACCCCATTATTGGGAATAACATCGATGACACAGACAATGGAGGTACAGCTGATGATTTAATTGGTGACATTATCTTTGAGGATGGTTTTGAAGGTTAAAAAGCAAAACTAAAATGAGATCCGTGTCTTGGCATTGAATTTTAACGCCAACCTACCTCACTTCATCCTCACCCATATCACATTTTTGGAGTCAAACGATTCGTCAAAAAATAAAGGAATAGCAGCAGCACCAGAAAAATCAATGGAATAGCAGCAAAGAACAATTCATTAGGGTCACCCCTATCAGCTGCTCTATGAGCAAATTTATACCCCAAAACAACGGGAATTGGATAACATAAGGTCAGTACAATAAACATCCTAAAAAGCGCAGAATAGACTGAAGGTTTATAGTTCTTTGGCTTATAACCCAAAAAACTCATAAGTCCTGCAATAATTACCGCAGGATAAATGATTACAGGCAAGGACCCTAAAACCAATAGAACACATGAAAAGAATTTCATTTATAAACAATCTCAAGAACTATAAACAACCAACATTAAATCATAACGATCATAAACAAGTCTAGCCCTGGATAAAACCTTAAGCTTGATGTTACATTAAGCATGACAGACGCGACCACTCAAAAATAAATGGTAACTGCTCAATTCATTACATATTCATCAACCTCCAAACGAACTGTAAATCAAAAACAAAAGTGAGCAGAACCTATTTGTTTATTATCAAAGGCCTTGGCCCAAAGTGTCAACTAAGGCTCGCGGGTATGACGGCATATTGAGACTGCTATGATTTGTTATATGATAAAGAACACAGCATAGCTTAACTTCTATACATTATAGGGGTCTGAACCTGCCATAGTTTCTTAACTCAAAACCCAACATTTACCTAGCTTAATCAGACAAAAGGTACTCACATGGGGCACACCCTACAACAATTCGTTCGACCTTATATCATCACATATTTCAGGTATATTTTCTTGGCGTAATGTCATTTATAAATACGGTATAACACGTAGGGCGTACCCCTTTTGGGTTCAGATTTAGTTTCTTTGGAAGTGTTGTCAGGTGAAATCCAGGCAAAAATAGGTTAGTGTTTTTCATACGTTATTATAACGTTTTATCAACTAAATT
>CALDFB010000064.1 GCA_937942365.1 uncultured Marinicella sp.
TCGGAGGTTCGAATCCTTCCGGGCGCGCCATTACATTAGTTTGGTTTAATGTTTATCATTAAATCCATTCGTTCATTGAAATATGAACAATAAACCTCATTTTATGATTGAACTTGGTGGTTTTAGGTATTAAAATTCGCCAGCTTAATAAAATGAGTGAAGTTTGTCGGGGTATAGCGCAGCCTGGTAGCGCAACTGCTTTGGGAGCAGTGGGTCGGGAGTTCGAATCTCTCTACCCCGACCATTTTTAACTATAGATAACTATTTAAGCGCCCGTAGCTCAACTGGATAGAGCATCGCCCTTCTAAGGCGAGGGTTGCACGTTCGAGTCGTGCCGGGCGCGCCAATAGTTGATCATTGTGGTGACCGTAGTTCAGTTGGTAGAGCGCCAGATTGTGATTCTGGTTGTCGTGGGTTCGAGCCCCATCGGTCACCCCATATTCTTCCTCATTTATACAAAACTTAAAAAAGCACATGCGAGAGTGGCGGAATTGGTAGACGCGCTGGTTTTAGGTACCAGTATCTTTTGATGTGAGAGTTCGAGTCTCTCCTTTCGCACCATATTTAGGCGAACAGGTGATCTGTTCAACCTGCTTTTTATATGACAAGGTAGTGAATGTTGTCATGTGAAACAGCATAAACATGTTTATGATTTACACGTGGAGTTAAGATGCAAATCTCAATTGATCAATCTGAGGGTTTAGAACGTTTAGTTAATATTTCTTTAGAAGCTAATGACATTCAGTCAAAAGTAGACGAAAAATTGGTGGAACTGGGTAGAGAAGTGAGGTTGAAAGGCTTTAGACAGGGAAAGGTTCCTAAGAACATCCTTAAACAAAGATTTGGTCAACATGCTCGACAAGAAGTTTTGGGGCAGTTGATGCAAGACTCCATTGAGCAAGCCATCAAAGAAAATGAGTTAGAAATCATTGCAGCTCCAGAAGTGGTGAAAACAGATGATACTGACAATGGTGGTTTTGAATTTCAAGCCAAAGTTGAAATCATGCCTGTAGTTCCCAGTATCGATTTCAAGAAACTGGAGATTGAAAAGCAAGTCGCCAATATCTCAGCTAAAGATATTGATGGCATGATCAAAAACTTACAAAAACAAAAGCAAGATTGGAAAGAAAGCAAGGGTAAGATTGCTAATAACGATCTAGTAACGATCGAATACAGTGCAAAAGGCAAAGATTTGACTTATCCAACAGAAGGCACTGAAAAAATGGGTGTTCTTTTAGGTGAAAGTAAGATACCAACTGAATTGAAAGACGCGATAATAGGCTTGAAAGTAAAAGAGAGCGGTGAGCTAGAGCTTAAGTTTCCTGAAGGCTTTAATGTGGCAGAGCTGGCGAACAAGAAAGCGAAATTCAGTTTTGAAGTTACCGACGTCAGAAAACCCAAGCTACCTAAAGTTGATGAAGAATTCGTGAAATCTTTCGGCGTCGAAAGTGGCGATGAAAAAGATTTTAAAAGTGACATCAAAAAGAACTTAGATCGAGAGTTAACTCAAACAATCAATAACACGTTCAAACAAAATGCTTTGGAAAGCCTGCGTGAGGTTTGTAAAGACACCTTGTTGCCAGGTTCAATGATTGCTAAAGAAAGTCAGTATATGGCTCAACAAGAGCAACAACGTGCTAAGCAAATGGGCCAAGAAAATGCCCCTTTACAAGAAGCCAAAGTGTTTGAAGATGCTGCTAAAGAAAGGATATTGAATACGTTGATTATTCAAAACGTGGCAAAAGAACAGGATATTAAAACTGATTTTGCCAAAGTTCGTGAACAAATTAACGAAATTGCGCAAACATTCGAACAGCCACAAGAAGTGATTCAAATGTATTACCAGAACCAAGATTTGATGGCGAGTGTTGAACAAAACGTCATTGAGGCACAGGTTATGGAGTGGATAGAATCTCAAGTCAACATCAAAGAGAAAAAAATGAGCTTTGATGAAATCATGAAGCCAGTTGCTTAACTATGAATTTTAAAGATACAAAAACAAATTTGGAAGCTGCCATGAATTTGGTGCCTATGGTCATTGAAAGAACGGCCAGAGGTGAACGGTCTTTTGATATCTATTCACGCCTGCTCAAAGAGCGAATTATTTTTATGGTTGGTCAGGTAGAAGACCATATGGCTAATTTAGTGGTTGCGCAGTTACTTTTTTTAGAGGCAGACAACCCTGATAAAGACATCAGTCTATACATTAACAGCCCAGGTGGTGTGATCACTGCAGGAATGTCTATTTATGATACCATGCAGTTCATCAAGCCTGATGTGAGTACCATGTGTATTGGACAAGCCGCTAGTATGGGCGCGTTTTTACTTAATGCGGGTAGTCCGGGTAAACGCTATGCGCTACCTAATTCAAGAGTGATGATTCATCAGCCCTCCGGTGGGTTTCAGGGACAAGCATCAGATATTGATATTCAAGCCAAAGAAATATTGAAAATCAAGAAGCGGATGAATGAGTTAATGGCCAAGCATTCTGGTCAAACAGTTGATAAGATTAAAGCAGACACCAACCGTGATCACTTTCTCAGTGCTGAAGAAGCCAAAAGTTACGGTATCATTGATCAAGTCATTGAAAGTCGATAATCTTTCCAATATTTGTCATTTGAGTTGTTATTACTCTTGAATAACAACTCAATACCCGCATATAAACCTCAATTATCACAGTATTTAACCTCAACAGTGTAGGCATGGACGATCAATTTTTGTATCATATCTATATTACTTAAGAGTCAATTATATCCATGAGTGAAGACAAAAGTTTAGAAGAAGTGAAGCATTGCAGTTTTTGTGGCAAAAGCCAACAAGAAGTCACGAAGTTAATTGCCGGACCCAGTGTCTTTATTTGTGATGAATGTGTTGATCTATGCAACGAAATCATTCGTGATGAAATGGAAGATACATTGACAGAAAGTTTGGAAGATTTACCAACCCCCAAAAGAATTCATGAATTGTTGAATGAATATGTGATTGGACAGGAGACAGCAAAAAAAGTATTGGCTGTAGCTGTTTATAATCACTACAAAAGAATTCGCTCCAACCACACTGAAGTTGATGAGGTCGAGCTCTCAAAATCCAATATCCTGCTTGTAGGCCCTACCGGTTCAGGAAAAACCTTGTTGGCTGAA
>CALDFB010000065.1 GCA_937942365.1 uncultured Marinicella sp.
CAACTTACATTTAAGGATTCACTACATAAAAGTATCGCAATTTCAGCAGTGCCTGGGGCTAAAACAGCCAAGATTGCACCTTCGACTGACAACAGTGCAGCTGTAAAAAAACAAGTGGTGATAGAGAAACCTGATATCGATACAGCAGTTGAGGCTCCAGACTTTGGTGATACTCAGTTTCAGAGTAACACCAATGAATTACTGGAAAATATCAATGCAATGGAGATAACCATCCCTACTGCTCAAGTTACCAAGAAACAAGTTAAGAAAAATGCTGAAATGAAGCAAGCTGAAACAGATCAATTAGAAGCTGTGGAAAAAGTTGAAAGAGAACTGGCTAAAGTTGAACAAAAGGTTGTTACTCAAGCTGAAGAAGTAACTGATGTGGCAGAAGTTGTTCAGCCTGTTAAGCCAGTCAATGCACCAGTTGTGGCTGAAGCCGGAAATGATGTTGCGGATATCAAAGAAGCGCTCAGGAAACGTCATGCTCGCAGTAAGCGAGTTGATAAACAACTCAGTTACAAAAGCATCAGAGAAAAAGATGAGTTGTTCGTAGATGGGTCAGTTGTGTTGATTAAGCGATTTGTCAGTCAAGGTGTGGTGGTTTACTATTGGATGCGTGAATCTTATGACCCAACTATACATAAAATAGTTGAAAAAGGTTCCGGTAAATTTAAAAAAGATCCATCAGCAGTTCAGAGAAATACGCCTGCAATAAAACGTGAAGTTGCTGAAGAAAAGGTACAGTCCATGAATCTTGACTTTATTGCGATTGATACAGTAGTTGCAGACAAAGACGATTTGCGAAGAGATCACATACGCAATAAGAGAGTTGAAAACACCATTGCTGCCAGCAGGTTGAAAAAAGATGATGTTTTATACGTAAAAAACCAAACTGTTCTTGTGGTAAGGCCTGTGACCCGTTCACAAAGCGTCTACTATTGGTTAGTCGGAGAAACGAACATAAGCAGAGAAGTAGAGCGTAAAGGTGAGAATAGATTTTTTATTAAATAATCACCGCTGAACATCTGTGGTTTATCGTTTTTCGCATATAAAACTTATTCGGTTAGCTGGGTTAATTATTTGGCTCAGCTTATCGATTCCATTCTTTTTACAGTTTGAAACATTTAACCAAACATTTAACGTTTACCTGATTTCGCATATCTTTTTTGGTTTGGTTTTTTGGTTTGTGACCAACAATATTGGCCAAATGAGTTTTAAAATCAAAGCTTGGTTGTCCATTATTATTTTGACTGCGCTGGTCTTACTGATAAATCACACCAATGACTCGGCCATAGGTGTCATTTATGCGCTGGTAATCTCGTTATTGGTTGCTTGGTTATTTCCAGTTCGTGAAAGTCTGATTGTTTTATTTGTTTGCAATTTACTCATTGCATTTCAATTCAGTTATATTGGCAGTGGGTTTGAGAATAGGCCACAATACTATGCTCTTTTTGTGATCTATTTAGGTGTTTCTGCATATTCTTTCATTATTTCTTTGGTGGCTTTTCGACAACAAAATGCGAAAGAAGAGCTGCGGATGTTAAACACAGAATTAAAAGCAACCCAAGTATTATTGGCTGACAGTTCAAGGATCAATGAAAGGCTCAGAATATCGCGCGAGTTACATGACTTAATCGGCCACCATTTGACGGCTTTAACTTTGAATCTAGAAGCCGCCTCACACATGACAGAAGGTAAACCTCAGACCTATGTAAAAAAAGCCCATTCGATTGCTCGGCTGTTATTATCTGATGTGCGTGAAGTGGTGGGGAAATTCAGGCAATCAGGAACCCTAGACTTAGGGCTTGCTGTTAAAGAGTTGTTGTCTGGGTTACCTCGACTGAAGGTTAAAGCCTTGATTCCAGATGAATTTTTGGTAGAGGACCCCAAATTGGCACAAACCATCTTACGTTGTGCTCAAGAGTTGATTACCAACACCATGAAACATGCAGAAGCCAATAATATAGAAGTCAAATTGTATCGGACTGACAAGGCTGTGATTCTTGAAATTAAAGATGATGGCATTGGCTTGGGACATTCTCAATCGGGGAATGGCATGACAGGGATGGCAGAACGTGTTAAGTTACTCAATGGTAGCTGTGAATATGTATCTGATAAAGGGTTAAAAACTACCTTAACTTTTCCAGTATAATTCATCAATTGATGAGGTAAATTTCGAGAATAAAATGATTAAAGTATTGTTGGTTGATGACCAAAACTTAGTAAGACAAGGTGTGCAAGCTTTACTTGATATCGCCGAAGACATAGAAGTGATAGGTGAAGCCAGGTCTGGACAGGAAGCACTCGAGCTGGTTCCAGAGCTGAATCCAGATGTGGTACTGTTAGACATGCGAATGCCAGGTATGTCAGGGTTAGATGTATTACATGAGTTATCCCAAGCTAAGCAATTACCACCCACCATTATTCTCACCACTTTTGATGATGAAGAATTGATATTGGCTGGTGTTAAGGCCGGGGCCAAAGGTTATCTACTTAAAGATGTTCCGTTGGAAGAGCTGGTTGAAGGTATTAAACAAGTGGCAGAAGGTAAAACCATAGTGCGACCACAAATCACTGAACGTATTTTAGAAAGTGTAGAAGGTTTAAAGAATGACTTTATCAGTTTTGAAAGACCTGATCCACTGACTAACAGAGAAACTGAAATTTTGCGTTTGATGGCAGGTGGTTACAGTAATAAAGAAATTGCCAATTCAATTTTTGTTGCAGAAGGTACGGTTAAGAATCATGTTTCTAATATCCTGTCTAAATTAGGCGTAAGAGATCGCACCCGTGCGGTTTTAAAAGCATTGGAGTTAGGGCTGATTTAAATGAGTGAAATGGAATATGACCTTCGGGTGCAAACTTCACCCCGATGGGTTGATGTGGCCAAAGCTGATTTTAATTCTTTTTTAAAAGATCATGCGGCTTGTGAACGTAAAGCAGCAGCGTTAGCCATGTCGATGGTGCAGCATTATCCCGATAAGCCGGATTTAATTCGTGGCATGATAGATTTGGCCATGGAAGAAATGGCTCATTTTCGTGAAGTGATGAAAATAATGCTAGATCGAGGGCTACAACAAGATGACGATGAAAAAGATCCATATGTGAGGCAGTTGTTGCGTTTGATCAGAAAAGATGGCCGAGTTTATTTATTAGATCGTTTGTTGGTTTTTAGCATCGTGGAAAAACGAGGTCATGAACGATTTTCAATGATGGGTGATGCTTTAGAAGAGCCTAAAATGAAGGATTTTTATCAACGTCTGGCCAAAGCAGAATACCGCCACTATACGTTGTTTGTTCAATTGGCTTATCAATATTATGATGCTGCAGAAGTTAAAGCCAGGTTAGATGAGCTTTTAGACGCAGAAGCTGATATTGTCTCGAATCTACCTTTTCGAGCAGCTGTACATTAGTCGTAACAATTCATTTAAAACATTAAAACAGTTATACATAAATACCTCGAACAGCACAGTCATGCCATTGATTTAAGTCATTGGCCAAGTGATAAATTTTGGGATAAAGTTTTGATTGTTCCAGTCTGTGGAGAATCTATAAATTTTGTTGATACATTGATGTCCCTGCAAAGACTACATAAAGTGTTGTTGATTGTACTGATTAATCGGCCCAAAGATCACTTCAAAACCAAGCAGTGGTATCATGAAAATGATGCATTGATCAGATACCTAGAGTCCCAATTCACTGATTCAATTGGACTGATGAATAATCATAGATTATTCATGGAAAATAACATCAAAAGCCACACTTATGATGTATTGATATTGAATTATAATGAATGTACATTTGATTCAAATAAAGGCGTGGGCTTAGCTCGAAAGATTGCGGCTGATACAGCCCTTTCATTGATTGAGTTACAGTGTATTAAATCACCTTGGGTGTTCAGTACTGATGCTGATGTGGTTTTGCCGGTAGGGTATTTTGATGCAGTTGAAGCGTTACCAAAAAATATTGCTGCATTGAGCTTAAAGTTTAAGCACAGGACTGACGATAAGGTGCTGGAAAATTTGCAACAGCAATATGATTTTAAACTGAGGTATTACCAGTCAGGTGCGAGGTTTGTCGGAGTTCAGTATGATTACATTCCTTTGGGTAGTACATTAATCATTGCGGCAAAAAACTATGCTCAGGTTAGAGGCTTTCCTTGTAGAAGTGGAGGGGAGGATTTTTATATTTTAAATAAGCTGGCCAAGACTGGAAAGATTTATGAGCCACAGCAGCCCATTGTTCATATTCAAACAAGGTTTTCAGATCGAGTTCCGTTTGGCACAGGTCCAGCGATTATTAACTTGCTTGAACAAGAAAGGGTAGGTGATGGCATGCTTCATTACCACCCAAAGATTTTTCATATATTGAAAGCTTGGCATTCTGTTATCAAGGTATACCATGATAAACAAATACTTCCTGACCAAGACTTTGGTTTAAACGAGCATTGGAAACTTGACCAAGTTTTACAAAAAGCCAAGTCACAAATAAGAACAAACGATCGCTGGCAACAATTTATACATGAATGGTTCGATGCTTTTAAAATGCTTAAATCAGTACACTTATTAAGAGAAAGCTATGGATCTATTATTTATGAAGAATTGATTGAGTTAGATGCTTATCAAGGAATTCTGGCCTCAAACAGTCAAATGTTTGAATAAAAATAATTGGCGGTGAGAGAGGGATTGATGAAATACGTCCTGTATTTCCCACTTCGTGCGCCTGCCGGCGTCAAAAAATGATCCCGTCATTTTTTTCGAGCCATGAGGGTTTCGGCACCGTCTCAAACAACCATAAGATTGATGCCAGAGGCATCTATATTATGGCGGTGAGAGAGGGATTCGAACCCTCGATACGCTATTAACGTATACACACTTTCCAGGCGTGCGCCTTCAACCACTCAGCCACCTCACCGCACTGGGGAGTGGATTTTAACTGTTTTTGAAATGGAATGGAATGTTTGAATTCAATAATGAGAGAGGGATTATAAAATACAACCATGTATTTTCCCCGCTGGGCTGGCGTGAAAATTATTTCCAGAAGAATTTTTGATGAAATACGTTCTGCATTTCCCACTTCGTGCGACTGCGGCGTCAAAAAATGTTCTCGACATTTTTTTCGAACCCTCGGTACACTATTAACAACGAAGGCTTTATTGCCAGGCATTGAAACTACATGACGAATGATAATTCGCCACTCACTAGCTATATAAAACAAATTGTTTTGATGTAACCTAGACTGGGTTTAGTATAATAAGTAGTTCTGTTGGAAAATTAAGGAAGAAAAATATGATTGTTTCAAATCTTGAGTTAGTCTTTGGAAAAAAAATTAAAAATCATTTAGGTGTGGTACAAGGAAGTTCTGTCCGTGCCAAACATGCAGGTAGAGATATCATGGCAGGCTTGAAAAATTTAGTAGGAGGTGAGTTGAAAGGTTATACCGAACTCCTTCAAGAGTCTCGAAATGAAGCCACAGAAAGGATGATCGAACAAGCTAAATCCATGGGTGGTAATGCGGTATTAAATGTGCGTTATTCCACTTCGAGTATTGCTGCAGGGGCCGCGGAAATCTATGTTTATGGTACTGCTGTTATCTTGAGCGAATGATATGACTGCTATAACTCAATTTGTATTATTGGTTTTGTTGTTGGCAATTGGTTATGCATTTGGTCGAATGGCTGAAAAAAAACATTATAAACGGATTATAAACGAAGAAAAAGAAATGAATGTCTTGCCTGCCATATCAACACGTTTGCCGCCTGAAAATAAAATATATGAACAGCAATTAGTGTTGGGTAGTGTTGTCGTAGCAAATGATTATTTCAAATTTTTTACAGCATCTTTGAAAAGTCTATTTGGTGGTCGTTTAAATACTTATGAATCTTTATTAGACAGGGGTAGAAGAGAAGCTGTTTTGAGAATGAAAAGACAGGCTCAATCATTAAACGCCGAATTGGTTTTCAATGTTAAATACGTAACTACCAATTTAAATGGTGGTCAAAAAGGAGCCATGGGTGTGCTTGAGATTTTCGCTTACGGAACTGCATTGACGCCTAGTCATAAGTAAATGTAATTAGTGAAATATCAAAACATTCAACCATCAGAAGGAATTAATTCCAGTAAGAAAAATCCGTTACCAGATTTTTTAGTTTTATTAGTTGGTTCTTTAATTACCATAGCAATTGTTAGTGTTTTTCTGGCGTATAGCATGGGGTGGTTAGCAAAGAAAATACCATTTGAAAAAGAGGTTTTATTGACTGAATCATTTGAACATTATTTCGATGAGGTAGATAATGCAGAGCTCAGTACATATTTAAATAAACTGGTGGATCAGTTAATGGTTTGTTCTGAACTCCCTACAGAAATGGAAATTAAACTGCACTATATAGCAACGGATCAATTTAATGCTTTTGCAACATTAGGTGGTCATGTTTTTATATACAAAGGACTTTTACGTCGGCTAAAAAATGAAAACCAATTGGCTATGGTGCTGGCGCATGAAATTGGACATATCAAACATCGTGACCCATTGATTGGTTTGGGCAGAGGGGCTGTAATCAGTTTGGCATTTTCAATGGTTTTAGGAAATAGTCCAAATTTGTTAGGGGATGCAGGACTGCTTACTCTACTGTCATTCAGTCGAAGTATGGAGTCTCACTCGGATCAAAATGGTGTTGAAGCTCTTATGCGTTGCTATGGCCATGCCAATGGTTCTTATCAAACGTTTGAATTATTTAAAACCGCCCGAACTGAATTGGGAGCAACAAAGCCTATTTTGGCAATGTTTGAAACTCATCCATTAGATGATGACCGAATAGAAGATATCAAATATTTTGCTGAAATTTCAAATATTTCAGTTGCTGGTGAGCTGACACCACTACCAGAAGGTTTTAATGGTTGGCTGAAATAATATCAGAATAGTAATTCATTTCAGCCAAGAGTATTGTCTTGTGACGAATATTCAACTTACATATTACAAAGACGTTTGGCATAAGCATGGTAATTTATGAATATCAAAGAAGTTAATTTTTTTCATTCACTGATCGTGTTTATCGGTTTATTCGGTTTGATAGCCTTGGGTATGTTTGTGCTAGACAAGCAGTTGCATATCGTTTTATTCTTGGCGGTTATTTGGGTGGCCTGTAATGCTTGGCTATTGGGTTTTGATTATTTAAGCATTCGAGAGATGATGAGTGCTGCCATCAGTCGAGCTTTACCCGCATTTTATATATTTTTATTGATTGGCTTGGTCATAGCAGCTTTGATGAAAAGTGGCACGGTAGCCACTTTGATCTATTACGGCTTGGATTGGTTGTCACCGCAATGGTTTCTACCTGTAGGTTTTATTTTATGTGCCTTGATGTCTCTATTAACAGGCACTTCTTGGGGAACTGTTGGGACCCTTGGCGTGGTATTTATAGTTATGGCTGAGGCATTGGGTATACCATTGTATTGGGCCGCAGGTATGATTGTGTCAGGGGCTACTTTTGGTGATAAGATGTCGCCGATTTCCGACACCACCAATTTGGCAGCAATGAGCTGTGAAACTGACCTGTATGCGCACATCAGATCAATGTTGATGACCACTGGACCCACTTTCTTATTGGTGTTGGTGGTATTTACGCTGGTTGGTCATAATTTTTCGGTTACCGTTGATTCTTTGAACCAGGCGCAAAATATTCAACGAGCGCTTTCTGAGCTTTTCAATTTGAACCCCTTGGTGACCTTATGGCCAGTTTTGGTTCTGGGAATTTTGAGTTACCGTAAATTTGCGGCTGAAATCAGCATGACTTCCTGTGTTTTAGTTGCCGTTATCATCGCTTTGTTATTTCAAGGCCAATCAATCCAAGAAGTCACCAATGCCCTGTGGTCAAACTCGCAAGCAGACACGGGTATAAAAAACGTTGATGATTTACTTGGTCGCGGTGGCTTGTTTGCCATGGCTTGGACTTTATTGCTGGCTTTTATTGCTGTGGCATTGGGTGGAATTTTGCAAGGTGCTGGGTTTGTATTGGCCTTATTGGATGGTTTAATTAAGCGCATTAAGTCAACAGGTTCTGTGGTCGCCAGTACCATTGTGACAGGATTATTGACTGTGGCGGCCATGAGTGAAGCTTACATTGCGATAATTCTGAACAGTGAACTGTATAAAAAGTTATACGCTGATCGAGGTATTGATGCGGCTGTATTATCGCGCTCGGCTGAGGAAGGTACGACCTTGATGTCACCATTGATTCCTTGGTCTACAGCTGGTGCATTTTACGCGGCTACTTTAGGTGTTACAGTGGTTGAATATGCCCCCTATGCTTTGTTGAATTTATTGAATCCTTTGGTAGCCGTATTGTTTGCATTTTTAGGCGTGGCGATTATCAAGAAACAATAATAGAAAGGTCAGAAGTTACCTGTTGTTTTAAATGTCCAATTCCTTGTTTTTTGTTGTCAGAAAGTGAGATGTTCTGTTCATGTCAACGAATGGAATGCAATGTCCTGAAACGGTCCAGTACTGTCCTTGATTAAAATAGATAATCGGTTACTTATAAAAATAAAAAGGTAACTGTGTTATGTATAAAGTTGTTTTGATTATATCAATGGTCTATTTTTCAATGCCTGTTAAGGCTGTTGAAATCAATCATCAAGGAGGTGGCTCTGGAATTTTTCAAGCTCATGATCAAGTATCGACATTTACCCAAATGAATCGCTGGAAACAGTATGTTCGTGACCGTGAAAAACTGATACAACAAGGTAAGTTAAATTTAGAAAAGTCATTAGGTGGTCATGCGATGTTCGATTTTCCTTTAA